>JASMKJ010000102.1 GCA_030749275.1 Acidimicrobiales bacterium | reverse complement strand
ACGTCTGGCTACCTGATGCCATGGAGGGACCGACCCCGGTTTCTGCAATGGTGCATGCAGCGACGATGGTCACGTCAGGCGTATATCTCCTAGTACGAATGAACAATATTTTGACCGACGATGCCTTACTTGTCATAGCGGTGGTAGGGGGACTCACAGCGCTCTTCGCGGCTTTGTGTGCAGTCGCCCAACATGACATTAAAAGGGTCTTGGCCTATTCGACCGTCAGTCAACTGGGATACATGTTCCTTGCAATCGGTTCGGGAGCATACGTAGCCGCGATCTTTCATGTGATCACTCACGCTTTCTTCAAGGCACTCTTGTTCTTGGGCTCTGGTTCCGTCATTCATGGAATGCACGACGAACAAGACATTCGGAAGATGGGCGCGCTCCGGATAGCGATGCCAATAACTGCCGCCACGTTCATCGTTGGTTGGTTGGCAATTGCAGGTGTACCGCCATTCGCAGGATTTTGGTCCAAGGACGAGATCTTGCTTGCCGCGTGGGAACAAAAAAACATCGGCCCACTGCTCTGGGTCATTGGGCTCGTAACGGCGTTACTGACCGCCTACTACATGAGCAGACAAGTAATTCTCGTGTTCTTCGGTGATCAGAGATGGGACGAAGATGTTCACCCCCATGAGTCCGCATGGACCATGACCACGCCGCTGTGCATTCTCGCCGGGGCAGCAATAGTGGGAGGAGCCATAAACCTGCCATTAGTGAAGGACTGGTTGGTACTCGAACACTTCTTGGAACCCATTTTTCATCATCCGCACCACTTCTCCTCAGGAACCGCCACAAAAGTCGTACTGGCGCTAATTTCAGTCCTCGCCGGCCTCACAGGCATCGCGATCGCAGTGCTGAGTTGGTTGATGCGACGGATACCAACTGATCGGTTAGAACCAGAATTTCTTGAGAATGCAATGTACGTAGACAGTTCCTACGCTCGTATCGTCGGCGGCCCGGGAACTTCGGGTTTCCAAAAGACAGCCGACTTTGACCAACAAATAGTCGACGGTGGCGTCAACGGAGTTGGCCGAGTCGTCATGAAACTGGGCCAACTGATTCGACCGACGCAATCTGGGTACATGCGTAACTACGCAGCAGGTATCGCCCTAGGAGCCCTGGCGATTCTGGTCCTCTTGGCGTGGGGCCTGCTGTGATGGAACTTCTCGCGGCGCAGAGCGCTTCGTCCTTCCCCGTATTGAATGCCCTGATTGTCGTACCTGTCATAGGAGCGCTGGCGGTGGTCTTGCTTCCCAACAGTCGACCCGAACTAATGCGACCCGTAGGCGCGCTCTTTTCTTCAATAGCGGCAGCTTTGTCCCTGTATGTAATGGTGCAATTCTCAGTTCATCAATCTGATTTTCAGTTCGAGTCAATCCAATCATGGATTCCAAGCTTGGGAATCAATTGGCATGTAGGCGTTGACGGGATTTCTCTCTGGTTGGTAGTACTCACGGGCTTAATCACCCCCATAGTGCTTGTCGCAGTTGATCCACACCACGATCCGAAGCCATACACCGCCTGGCTACTTCTGCTACAGGCAGGCTCTTTTGGCGCGTTCCTTGCCCTGGATCTGTTCCTCTTCTTCGTCATGTTCGAAATCGTCCTAGTGCCCATGTACATGCTCATCGGCGGGTGGGGTTACGACGACAGAAGGTACGCGGCTACCAAATTCTTCCTCTACACAATGGCGGGGTCAGCGCTCATGCTTGTAGCGATCGTGAGTGTCGCGACGTTGAGCGCTGGTGATCAGGGCATCACCTTCAACGTCATTGAACTCGCTGAACGACAAGCTCTATCGCCGAATACGGCCCGTCTGTGTTTTCTGGCTTTCGCCCTCGCGTTCGTAATCAAAGTTCCCGTGTTCCCAGTCCACACATGGCTCCCGGATGCTCATACCCAGGCGCCTACAGCCGGCTCCGTAGTGCTGGCTGCGGTCATGTTGAAACTAGGGACATACGGGCTGCTCCGATTCGGCCTGTACCTATTTCCCGAAGCATCGGTATGGGCAGCTCCGACCCTGGCAACTTTGGGTGTCATAGGAGTCATATACGGCGCGATTGTCGCGACGATGCAAAAAGACCTCAAGCGCCTCGTCGCGTACTCCTCGGTAGCTCACATGGGCTTCATCGTCTTGGGCATCTTTGCTTTCACCACCCAAAGCTTGGAAGGGGGAGTGCTGCAAATGATCAATCACGGTCTTTCGACAGGCGCCCTGTTCCTGCTTGTGGGCATGCTGTACGAAAGAAGAAAAACTAGGGCGATCGAAGAACTCAGCGGCATCCAGTCAGCCGCACCGATTTTCGCTGGCTTCTTTACGGTTGTGATGCTCTCATCCATAGGAGTCCCAGGACTCAACGGCTTCGTTGGCGAATTCCTAGTCCTGATTGGTTCATATGACACCAG
>JASMKJ010000101.1 GCA_030749275.1 Acidimicrobiales bacterium | reverse complement strand
TCGATGCATCCAGCAGAGGTCTGGCAAAGGCGTCGCCTACGATTTGTAGAAACTCGACGTCTTCCCGATCACAAGCCTCGAGCACAGTCGCAGCGTCGTAGCGATCAGTTACATCGGGAAGCACGACTGTATGCCCCATAGAAAGGGCCTGTAACGCTATCCACTGTGCAGCGCCATGCATGAAAGGAGCGCTGGTCATCCAACGCAAAGTCCCCCTGTTCGCCGCCTCCGCAATTTCGTCGTACGACTCGTATTCACGTCCCTCTTTCCTGTTGGATCCCCCCAGAGCGCCTACGAAAAAATCTGCATTTCGCCAAAGCACCCCCTTAGGCATCCCTGTGGTTCCACCCGTGTACAGCACATACAAGTCGTCTTGCGAACAGTCATCTAGGTCTCGCGGCTCTTCGTTTCGAATGAAGTCGTCGTAGAAAATTGCTCCTTGGAGCAACTCATGGTTCGATCCATCCGCTACTTGCACGATGAGTTCTATGTTTGGCAACTGAGGCAGAACTTCGGCAAGGTTCGGCGCGTACATGGAGTTCACGACAACAGCCTTCGCCGCTGAATCTGTCAACAGATAACAAAGTTCGTCGGCCATGTATCTGTGGTTGACGTTGAAAGTGGCGACGCGAGCAGCCCAGCCCCCCAACATCGACTCCAAGTATTCCAACTCATTGTTGAGATACAGAGCTACGTGATCTTGGCCACTCTCATGTCCATTCAGTTCGGATCGCTCCGTTCGACAACCCATCCCCGCAGCGTTCCAAGCAGTACCTAGTCGTCGGTATCGGTCAACTAAGCCCGGAAAGGAAATCTGACGTCCTCGGTGAATCAGTGCCGCCCGCTCAGGGTGAGCTTCGGCGATCGCAGCGACCACCCGAGCAAGGTTGAATTCCACGGACGAGACAGTAACCAATCTCAAGACCACCGGTGCCGAAAAGCGTGCCCAAATCGAGGATCCAAATTATTTGTTTCGGCAATAACTTCGTGTGGTTGAGTGATCGGACAAAATGGTCGGATGGACAAACAGCTTGTTCTTGCATCGGGATCACCGCGACGAAAAGAGTTGTTATCTCATCTGGGTGTCGACTTCATTGTCCGTGTTCCTGAAATCAACGAGTCGGTTCAGAAGGGTGAACTCGCGGACCGGTACGTCCAGAGGATTGCGTCAGCAAAAGCAGCCGCTGTCGACGGCGAGGTGGTCTTGGGGGCAGACACGTGCGTCGTATTGAACGGCAAGATTTATGGCAAGCCAGTCGACCTAGAGCACGCCAAGACAATGCTTCGGGAGTTGTCTGGCGAGGTTCACCAGGTCGTGACCGGAGTTTCAGTACGTTTTCGCGACCAGCTGCTGGTCGCGCTCGCGCGAACAAGGGTTGAATTTGTGTCATTGGACCAGCATCTGATTGATTGGTATCTGGGCCTTGGCGAGTCGTCTGACAAGGCAGGTGCGTATGCGTTGCAAGGCGCAGGAAGCGGTCTTGTGAAAGCGATTGATGGCAGTCCTTCGAACGTGATCGGGTTACCGCTTGCCGAAACCGCTGACCTGCTTACAGAAGCGGGCGTGGAGCTTCGACCTTCAGCCGGATCGAACAGACCATGACGGCATATCGAAGCGCGCTGAACGAATCGTTGGAAACCGCCCAAATTGGCGAGGTGCGACCTGTTGATCTAGGGCCAATTCATCTCGACATCCCAGTGGTTTTGGCACCGATGGCCGGTGTAACCGATTGGCCTTTCCGTTCCTTATGTGCAAATTGGGGCGCTGCGTTGTACGTCAATCAAATGATCACCGCAAGAGCGTTGGTAGAAGAAAATTCTCTAACTTGGAAACTAGCGGAATTCGGTACTGGTGAGCCCATCCGTTCGATTCAGCTCTATGGCACCGACCCCAAGCATGTGTCATTAGCAATTCACATGTTGAAGGACCGCCTCGGGGTTGATCACATCGACATGAACTTTGGATGCCCCGCTCCGAAGGTAACTAAGAATGGAGGTGGTGCCGCTATTCCTGTGAAGCGCCGACTTTTGGCTTCGATAGTTGAATCCGCTGTGGAGGCGGCCGCCAGCGTTCCAGTGACAATCAAGTTTCGCAAAGGCATCGACGATGAAAATTTGACCTTTCTTGATAGTGGTCGCATAGCTCAAGAATCTGGTTGCGTTGGGGTCACTTTGCATGCCCGAACAGCACGTGAACTGTATTCCGGGCACGCAGACTGGGATGCCATAGGCCATTTGGTGAATCACATTGACATTCCCGTTTTCGGCAACGGCGACATTTGGGAATCTTGGGACGCTCTGAGAATGATCCGATACACAGGTGCAGCTGGCGTTGAAATCGGGAGGGGTTGTTTGGGACGCCCTTGGCTTTTCTCCGATCTTGTAGCTGTCTTAAGTGGCAACGAACCGGAGTTTGTGCAACCGTCTCTGGGCCTTGTCGCTGATGTGATGCTCGACCATGTTCGACGGTTGCTCGACTTCTATGATGAGGATGAGAGTGACATCGTGCGAAGATTCAGAAAACACGCAGGATGGTACGTCGCCGGGTGGCCAGTTGGGAAAGAACTGAGAAGGCGCCTTCATTCAGCAGACAGCATGAATGAATTGGAAGCAATCACTAACGAATTCGATAAGGAGATAGTTTTGCCGCCGGAGGGTGTCAGAGTGAAGCGCAGTCACACCGGCGGTCCAAGAAGGGTATCTCTGCCAGAGAATTGGCTCACCGACCCCGATGAGGCAGTGGTACTTGCTCCCACTGCGGAGGCAAACGTAAGTGGCGGCTGACTCACATGCGAAGCTCACAAAAGACCAATGGCGGACAAAGCTGCGGCCTCTTAGGACGGAAGTGGAGTCGAGCGTCGAAAGCGAAGTAGTGGCCAGACTGGCTACCTTCTTGGAAGCTAAGCCGGGCCTGTTCTTGTTCTACAGACCAATGCCTCACGAACTCAATCTCGACGATTTAGCTGAGATGCTGGGTTGGCAGAAATTTGTAACGACTCGAACCCCGCGATCGGGATCCCTCACCGTTCATCCCGCCGCCAGTCCGACAGAAAGACACAAATTCGGCTTTCAGCAACCTGTCCAAGGCTCGCCATTAGTCGAACTAGCCGAGGTTGCGGTAGCTCTTGTACCAGCTTTGGCTTTCGATAGGAACGGAACCAGACTCGGTCACGGAGCGGGTTACTTCGATCAGCTTCTTCCCCGACTACCGGGCGAGTGCCTCCGTATTGGGGTAACAGAGGAAGCTTTCATCTTCGACGAGTTACCGTCGGAAGCTCACGACATCTCAATGACTCACCTAGCAACGGAATCTGGGGTGCGGGCCATCGCTGGATCCGACCCCTAGATCACGTTGGCTCGTATCGCATTTGGCGCCACCGAGAAGTCGCCGTCGTAACTTCCACCAGTTCCGAGGACAGAAGCGCTCCTTCAACATAAATATCTCGGTCGTCGATGTTCACTATCCATGCTCGGCCTATGACCTCTTCGGCAATAAAGGCTGGCCTCAGGTAGTTGAGATGCATTTCGGCCGTCGCACACGCTAAGTCTGGTGCATCTGGTGGGAGCGAACTTTGTGCCGCCACACCCATCACCTCGTCGAGTATCGCAGCTTGGATTCCTCCGTGGATCACCGTGTCGAACCCGCAATGATGTTGTGCTGTCCGATGGCGGGTTTCGATGGTTCCGTCTTCGTACCTAACGAACTCCAGTCTGAGGCCCTTTTCGTTGGAACTCGAACAACCAAAGCACTGGTCAACTCCCGACCGTTCCAAGGGGAACGGTTTAGACACAGCTTGCCGGTAGTAATCAGATGAGCGTTTTGTCACATGTGGGATCGTAGGCATTCCGCGAAACCCTTGCTTAGTTACTCAAGAACTTCGGCAACCGCCAATTCCGCGATCTGATTACTGTCGTATCCAAGTATGCCTTCCAGGATTTCCATCGAATGTTGACCGTACGTTGGACCTGCCCAGTCGAAACCTCCGATTGAGCGCGAGAGCCGGTGTGGAATGCCATCGATCATTACTTGGCGCGCTTCTGGGTGTGGCGCCCACGGGAAGTGATCGCGGTGGACTAGTTGGGGATCGTTCATGCAGTCAGAGGAGTCTTGCACCATGTGAGCCGCAACCCCATGCCTCTGCAGTCGGATTTGTAATCCTCCTGCGCCTTGATTCGCGGTCCAAGCCTCTATGACATCATCAATCATGGCAGCCTGTTCCAGCCGCTCACTAATGGTGAGTTCAGCGAGGTCTTCCCTTCGCATTTCGTGGCAGAGGGACCGCCATTGTTCGTCGTTTTCACAGGCAATGGCACACCATTTGTCTTTGCCCGCAGTCGGGTACACAGCATGAGGTGCCATCGTTGGGTCACTATTTCCTTGACGGCTTGGTAGTCGGCCGGTCCGTTGGTATTCCAATATTCCTGGGGTCAGGTAATGCGTGGCCGCTTCGGCTTGTGAAAAGTCCAGATACTGGCCTTTCCCGGTCCGTCGTCGGTGATCAAGCGCCGCTAACAGGGCAGCGGCCGTGAATCGGGGCGATGTGTAGTCGGTGTAGGCCATGTAGGGACCCGCGGCGCCTCGGTCAGGCCATCCAGTGATGTCGTAGAAACCGGCAACAGCAGCAGCTAAGTTCCCGAACCCGGCGAAGTCCCGCATCGGGCCGGTTTGTCCGAAAACACAGCTCGACAACAAAATGATTCCAGGGTTGATTTCGCAGAGCGTTTCGTAGCCCAGTCCCATGGCATCAAGCGTTCCAGGGGTGAACGATTCGACTGCTATGTCAGCCCACGCCGCCAAATCAAGGGCGACTTTCTTCGCTTCGGGTTTGGAAAGGTTGATGGCCAAACTCATTTTGTTGGCGTTTACCGAGTGCCAACTAATTGCGTTTTCTTGGTCTGGAATGTCATCTCGGTGACCCAAGGCACCGCGCAGCAAACACGGACGGGTCACCGATTCGAGTCGAACG
>JASMKJ010000100.1 GCA_030749275.1 Acidimicrobiales bacterium | reverse complement strand
CGGATCAGGGAAAACCTCTCCAACGTTCGCGCGCGTCCAAATGGGATAGCGCTCCGATGTCTTGGTTCCGACAAAGTATTCCTCGGCCATTTGACTTCCTCCTCTACAAGCCACCTAAGGGTCAAGACCGATGGACCGGGTAGCTGCCTCCCCCTCTTGGCAGCCACCCGGCCAGATCTCGGTCTCTCGTCGTAGGCCCCCAGCGGTGGTAAGAATCTTCGATTTGCGGTAGATCGCAAATCACAACTGCCGGAACTATAGGCATCCCTACCCCCATTTATGCAAACGATCATTAAGTAATCCGTGAACCCAGGACGTTTAATCCACCGCAAACGTCGACGTGGGATACCTTCTAGCCGTGGTTTCAGAAGGCAACGACAGTTTCGATTGGACACAGGAATGGCCTCATCTGGTCACGTCGGCTGAAGCTGCGGCAGGACAGGTCCGTGATGGGGATCTTGTGGGGGCTAGTTTGCCCGAACCAACTGCCTTTCTTAATGCCCTTGCCGAGAGGACTGATCTAGACGACGTAGCAGTTTTTGTTCCCGCGCCAAGGAGGGGCGGAGCAGCCATCGGTATGAATTCAAGGATCGAATTGCGTGCGCCATTTCTGACCCAAATCTTGCGAGAAGCCGGAGCTACAGCGGAACTTGTGCCGGTTCGACTCGAAGACTGGGGCAGATTCACCATTCGCAACCCACCCCGGATCGCTTGCGTGCAAGTCGGAACGCCACTGCCTGATGGAACGGTGCCTCCCGGCTCCGCTATTGCAGGCAATGATGCTTTGGTTCGTCGAACACGACAGAAGGGCGATCTTGTATTTGGCTTGGTCAATCCGGTTGTTCCCTACATTCACGGCGACGCTTTCCGCGTAGAGGACTTTGACGGGTTGATTGATGTACCGCTCAAAGGTTCTATGCCCGTCTTCGATGAGAGGACACCGCCTTCGAATCTCGATCCTTTCGTGGGTGCGCTCGACGAACTGATCCCCGATGGCGCAACAGTCCAATCCGGAGTTGGCGGCCTGACCGAAGTAGCCCTAGCTCGACTGACCCACAAGACAGATCTCGGCATCCACACTGAGGTCATGTGCCAAGGCCTTATGGAATTGATGAAATCTGGAGCCGCAACCAATCGGCTCAAAACGGTCTTTCCGCACAAAGCAGTCTTCAGTATTGCCTTACCGGAAACATTCGAATTCCTAGACAACAACCCCGACTGTCACATAGTGCCTGCGCACGTCGCGTTAAATCACAAAACTATTTCGGATAACCGCGACATGCGCTGTGTCAACGGAGCGTTAGAAATTGATCTGTGGGGTCAAGTCAACTCAGAAATGATTGGTGGTGTGCAGCACAGCGGCGTGGGGGGTGCACTGGACTTTCTGCGCGGATGTCAAATGTCCGATTCGGCAATGTCGATTCATTTGATGCCTGCTACGGCCCGAAAAGGCGCTTCTTCTCGGATCGTCCCTCAAATCAACGTGAACGCCGTGACGGGTACTCGTTACGACGTTGATGTAGTCGTTACAGAGTTTGGCATCGCTCATCTCAAGGATGCCTCAGTCCGCCAGAAAGCCGAACGCTTGATAGCGATCGCCCATCCTGACCACCGTGAGGAACTCAAAGAGGCAGCGCAAAAGATGCGCGTTGGTTGACCGTTAGTTACGTGACTTTTCTAGACGCACAAACGTAGGTTCGTCAGGTGTACTTCGATCGGACGAATACACATAGCCCATTTCATCGAATTGACTGACGGAGTTGACGTTTTCTATTCGGTTGAGTACGAGCCAAGATGCCATCGCCCCTCGCGCTTGCTTCGCGTAAAAGCTGATGATCTTAAACTTTCCGTTCTTCTCGTCTAAGAACCTAGGACTAACAACTCGGGCCTGAAGCACATCTTCGTTCACAGCAGAGAAATACTCCTTCGAAGCTAGGTTGATCACCACTCGCGAACGCTGTTCATCTAGATCCGCTGAGAGCAGCTCACTAATTTTGTCTCCCCAAAACTCGTAGAGGCTTTGGCCCCGTGATGTAGCCAAGTTGGTGCCCATCTCAAGTCGGTACGGCTGAATCAGGTCTAGAGGGCGGAGCACTCCGTGAAGTCCGGACAATATCCGCAACGTTTTTTGTGCTCTCGTGAAGTCACGCTCCGTGTAACGCCCAACATCCATCCCTACATACACATCACCCTTGAATGCCAATAAGGCCGGGCGAGAATTCTCAGTAGTGAAATCTTCTTCCCAGTCTTGGAAACGTTCTGCTGTGAGGTCCGCTAAGGCTGGCGACAGGTGCATGAGTTGACCCAATTCCGCTGGGGATTTTTTGACCAACTCCTTGACCAGCTCCGCGGACTCTCTGGCCAACGCGGGCACCGAATGTTTGTGGGTCAACAACTCCGAATCGAAGTCGAGGGTCTTAGCGGGTGATAGGGCTATCAGCACAATAGGTTCCTCCATTTTGAAGTCTAGAGACTGTGAGGCTGCAACTCAGGAACTATCCGAAGTCAGGATGATTATTGCTTGCTTACCATTCTCTCTCGTTGCAATCTCGTCACGGCAAGCACAATCGGAACCAGCGGCCTTCGGCTTGTCATCCCGGCTAGCGTGCGGGCCGTGACCAACGATTTCGAGCAAGCGCTCTAAGCGGAGAACCATGTCGACGACTATCCAGCATTACCAGGACCTTGGCGACTTTGACTACGGCGCTACCGACCATGTAGCTCCCCTCATTCGACGAGTTATATGCAAAAACCCCACTCCGTTCACATACAAGGGGACCGGCACCTACCTAGTAGGTCAAGGAGAAGTTGCTGTGATCGATCCCGGCCCTCCCCTAGAGAGCCACCTTGATGACATCCTGAATGCTCTTCAACCTGGTGAAGCAATAACGCACGCCTTCATTACCCATACCCATAGTGACCACTCCCCTCTGACCAAAGATTTGAAGGAACGAACAGGCGCACTTTCCTATGGCTTTGGACCGCACGGAGCAGTGCGGGAAGACGACCCTGAGGATCGAGTCGATTTTTCTGCATATATCTCTAATGAAGAGCAGGAGCAGTACCGAAAAGAATTTGACGAACTGCCCGAAGAACTCAAAAGAGAGGGAGCGGATACAGAGTTCTCTCCCGACGTATTCCTTCAAGATGGGGACGTTATCGCGGGGTCTAATTGGACCATCCGATCTATTCACACGCCGGGGCACTGTTCGAATCATCTGTGCTTCGAACTTATGGAAGAACAGTGTCTTTTTTCCGGCGATCATGTAATGGGGTGGGCCACGAGCGTAGTTGGACCTCCCGATGGCTCAATGAAGGACTATATGGAGTCCTTAAGAAAGCTTCTGGGCTTTAATCATCAGCAGTACTGGCCCACCCACGGGCCCGCCATTCCCGAGCCAACGCACTATGTCCAAAGCTTCATTACCCACAGGGAAGAGCGCGAGGATCAAATAATCGGGTACCTCAAGAGCGGGCCTCAAAAGATTGCCGACTTTGTGCCAGAGATGTACGCAAAGTACGACAAAAGGCTGTGGTACCCAGCAGCGGGTTCTGTTCACGCCCACCTATTGCACATGGTCGAAACGGGGCGCGTCGAAGTTACTGAAGACCATGGGGAACCCAAGTTAACCGCCACATACCAACTTCTTTGAGGCGGTCTGCGCCTATCCGCGCTTCTTGTGACAGTGGTGAGTAATTTTCCAGTCGATGCGCCTAGTTATCGCTAACTGCACGGTCGACTATTCAGGTCGGTTGGATGCGCACCTGCCCGAGGCTATTCGCCTCATCATGGTCAAGGCCGATGGCTGCATAGCAATTCACGCTGATGGTGGTGCTTATAAGCCCCTCAATTGGATGAACGCCCCGAACACTGTCCACGAGTCAGATGAAAACGGCGAGTTGACCTGGGTTGTTACAAATCCCAAAGACGAGAAACTAACCATCCGGATTCACGAAGTTCTGTCAGACGTTGCACACCAAATGGGCACCGATCCTGGCCTAGAAAAAGACGGTGTCGAAGCGCACCTTCAGGAGTTGTTGGCGGCGAACATCGGAGAGGTTTGTGAGGGCATGGTGCTGGTAAGACGCGAGTATCCCACCGACATAGGTCCAGTTGACCTGCTCTGTCGAGACATCAACGATGCAGCCGTGGCCATAGAGGTAAAGCGAAGGGGTGAGATCGACGGTGTAGAGCAGTTAAGTCGGTATCTCGATTACCTCAATCGCGACGGAAATCTTCGTCCCGTGTCAGGCATATTTGCTGCCCAGGAAATCAAACCACAAGCACGGGTGCTGGCTGAGGACCGCGACATCGAATGCCTGTTACTCGACTACGACGAGCTGAGGGGCATACAAAGCGACGAACTGAAGCTGTTCTAAAGGTCAGGATCTATTAGTTCGCTGTCAGACAAAGAGGCAGAGGCCGTTGTCGATGACGACGCGCTCTTCAGCTGTGTCCTTTTGAGCAACTGTCCGGTAAATAGCTTGGTCGTTTTCTACCCACATCTGGACAGTCAAAGAATCTCCGGGGTACACCGGGGAGGAGAACCGAGAGTCCATGCTCTTAAATTTGGACGGATCGCCGTCGCACAACTCGTGCAGTAGCGCCCGACCCGTGAATCCGTATGTACACAATCCATGCAAAATCGGTTTGGGAAATCCACCAAGTTCAGTAGCGAACCAAGGATCGCTATGTAACGGGTTGTAATCGCCTGAGAGTCTGTAGGTCAACGCCTGATCGGTTCTGGTCTGGTAGGTGACCTCGTGATCCGGAGCAGCTTCGGGAGCATGAACTTGGGGAGCCGTGTTTCCTTCTTCGCCACCAAAACCCCCAGAACCGCGAACGACTATGGAGAACCGCAGATCGAAGAGAGGTTCGTTTGTGTCTTTCAAGGAAACCTTCGACTCCGTTTCAATGATTGCGTTTTTTCCTTCTCCTTTATCCCAGATACCACTGACACTCTCCTCAATGACAACTGTGCCCCCGACAGGAATCGGTTGATGCAAGGTGACTCCTTGCGAACCGTGAAGGACTCGACCCCAATCGATATCGCCGACTTTGCCAAGTGCTCCGCCAGAACCACCAATAACCACTCCTTGAGTTGGGAATGTTCGTTGTTCAATTCCTTTGGAATTGTTGGTGGTGAACTCAAGTTCTGAGCCAACAGGGTCCTCTGCCCCTGCCCCGATACCAACCGCGTACAGCAACGAGTCGCGGTACCCCCAAGATCGCTCAACCGGTGCAGCTGTGGCACCTACTGCATTGGGATCAATAGACATGACTTGTCCTTCCTGTAGCGCTCGATACTAGTGAAACGAATTAAGTGAGTAACCCTCCGTCAAAGGGTTGACCGTCCATACCCGAATTGAGTTGCGCTTCTGATACAAGACGTCGCGCGATTTCAGCGATCTCGGTCGGGTCATCTACAGCATCCGTGGAGGGACCACGATGCCATCCATTAGCGACAGCTAACTGCCGGCCCGATGTTTCGAACACTCGTCCGGTGACATCTGCTGACTCGGCACTTTGAAGCCACGTCACGATCGGGGCTATATACCTCGGATGCATCAGAGCTTTGTCTTCCTCAGAGGCTTGGCCTAAACCCAGATCTTCTGTCATTCGGGTCAAAGCACCGGGAGACACAGCGTTGACTCGTACCCCATAACGCTGCAATTCGCGAGCCGCGATGATTGTGAACGCAGCTATACCCATTTTTGCTGCACCGTAATTTGTCTGACCGGGATTGCCGTAGAGGCCTGAGACAGAGGTCGTATTCACGATAGACGCATTGACCTCCTCACCAGCTTTGGCCTTGTCCCGCCAATACGCGGCGGCCCAACGGGCGGGTGCAAAAGTGCCTTTTAGGTGAACCTGGATCACCGCATCCCACTCCGCTTCGGTCATGTTGACCAACATTCGGTCGCGAAGGATTCCGGCGTTGCTTACGATGCCTGTTAAGTCTCCAAAGGTTTCGATGGCCTGATTCACCATCGCCTGAGCGCCCTCCCAGTCAGAGACGTCGTCTCCGTTGGCTACCGCCTCGCCACCCATAGCTTCAATTTCCGCTACGACTTCGTCTGCTGGCCCTAGGTCTGAGCCCGTACCATCGCGAGCACCTCCCAGGTCGTTAACGACAACTTTTGCCCCATGTTCAGCAAGCATCAAACAGTGCTCGCGGCCTATCCCTCGGGCACCACCTGTAACGATTACTACCCGTCCTTCGCACAGCTTGCTCATCTTTTGACCCCTTCGTCGACTCTTAACCTTAGAGTCGGTCTAGTTACTTGTGTCACAGTGATTCTCCCATGGGAGGACTTCACGGTTTCAAGCATCTTGCCTAGCACAACCAGCCGAAATAATCCGGCCAGTTGACCCGCGCACACTATCGGACCATATGGCCCTACCATCCAATTACGTGCGTGAGCTATTTCGCCTCCCACGTTGGGCTCTCATGCTCGGGCTGCCAGTCTTTGTCGCGACGCTCATCCTCGGAGTATGGGTCGTTGATGCAGCCGTTCACCGGGATCGAGTAGTGCGGAACGTCAAAGTAGCCGGCGAGACTGTAGGCGGACTCAGCGATGTCGCTTTGCGGGCCCGAGTGCAAGCGATCGCCGACCGCGTCGCAGATACGCAAATTGTCATCCAAAGCGAGTTGGGCGATGCCATTTGGGTGGCGAGCGATCTGGGGGTATCCCTAGACGTGATCAGCACATACGACGCTGTCATGCGCACTCGACGTGAGGGACTTGTCAATCGACCACTCAATTGGCTCTCTTCTCTTACTTCAAGTACTTCAGCAGAAATAGATATCGATATTGACCTGCCCACGCTCGAAAAAACTCTCTATGGAAGCGACCGACTTGAACGACTTCCCATTGAACCTTCAGTTCGGGTCGGCCCAAACCAACTCGAGTTGGTACCAGGAATCCCTGGTAAGAAAATTGATGTCGAGGATGCCGCGGCGGCTATTACGCGGGTCATTCGAGAAGGAAGCACTCCAACTGTGCAAGTTGACACGGTCGAAATCGTTACCGAGTTCTCTGACAGCACCGTCGCTGAACTAATAGCGGAGGCAAACCGATCGGTGCAAACACCCCTGAAGGTTCGTCTCAATGACTACGAAACGGTTATAGCTCCTCGGGTTGTGGCAAGTTGGTTCGTACTTAACCTGGATGATTCCTCTCCGGCCTTGAGCATTGATCCGTCGCTGATTCTTCCGTCCCTCGAGGAACTACTCATGCCCGGCAATACGGGCGCCGGTCAAGCGGAGTTCGATATACGCGATGGCGAAGTCAAAATTATCTCGTCTGATGGAGGA
>JASMKJ010000099.1 GCA_030749275.1 Acidimicrobiales bacterium | reverse complement strand
TGATCAATGGCTTCCAGGGCATACCCCGAGCAGGTGGGATGATAACGACAGGTCGGCAGGCGGTGGCTGGTGAGGGCCTGATAGAGGCGAATGAGTTTGGTGAAAATCGTAGAAAGAGCACTCATCTTGACCGGTCCAATTTAGAAATGAGAGCGGTCATGTCTGCCTCGAGTTCTGTGAAAGTTGGTTGATGAGTCGACCTCATGGTGCCGATCAAATACCGTCCTCTGGGTAAGTCGGTCGCGTTCTGGCGAAGAATCGCACGGGTTTGGCGGCGGATACGGTTGCGTCGAACCGCATTTCCATACCCACGTCCGATCGCGTACGCGACACGGGGAAATTCAAGAGTGGCATCGGGAGAAAACATCATCCAAAAGAGTTGCCCAGAAAACCGATTAGCTCGTTGCAACTCGGCGAAATCGGTTCTTTGATTACAACTTTCAATCAAGCGCTCAGCCGATGTCGGCCCTTGGCTCGACGCGCTTGGATGATGGATCGCCCAGCCTTGTTGGACATCCGATGACGGAACCCGTGTCGACGGGCACGTCGCCGGGTGTTGGGTTGGAAGGTGCGTTTCATTTTCTCGGCCTCCGATTAGGGGCGGAAAGGTCCGGTGAAATATCCAGAAGGGGAGGGAGCTAGGCCTGTGATCCGCAAAGCAATCACGGTTGCACCTAGAGTCCACGATTGCCTCAAAGAGACTTCACAATTTAGGACTGTCGAATAAGAGTTTTTAAATCTCGCCAGGTGAGTCATATGACTACACCAGAACGAACTCAGCCTAGAGGGGAATGCAATGAAACAGAAACATCACCCTTGAAACTCCACATTTTTCAGCGTTTTCACCAGTTCTCGCGCGGAACGTGCTAAATGTGCCGTAATAGTTACAAAATTAACACTCATAGTAGTATTTTTTCTCTTCTTCGCCACGGAGTGCTAGGTTCCACAACCCGCGATTAAGTGGATCTTGAGGTTTTACACAACAGCCACAGGTTTTCCACACGGTGCGACTTGTGAGGCCTTGTGAGTGAAGAAACGTTAAATAATCAGGAAAATATCGGCTTAGAGCAGCCTATCGGCTTGAATGCCGACTCTGTTTGGACGACATGTCGCGGCCTTCTCAGAAGCCAGGTGTCGGAGGCTGTGTGGCTCACCTCGTTTCGAGACCTTCATATGGTCGCAATGTCGACCGAGCGTGTGGTGTTGGTCGCTCCGAGCAGTGTGATTCGTGACCGCGTGCTTAATCGATATTTACCCATGGTCGAAGCTGCTCTCGCGGATGCAGGATGTAACACCAACGCGATCGAAATCGAAGTTCAACCCGAACTAGAACAGACACCATTAGTCATCGAGGAGCCTCACATCGAACCGGCGTCACCAGCGGCTCCTGACCTCCAAGATCGCTTAGGGACCCCAAACAACACCACTACACAAAGCAGCGCACATACCGACTCCTACACCGACACCATTCAGCCTCTGTATACCTTCGAATCTTTCGTCACAGGCACCAGCAACCGGTTCGCCCATGCCGCCGCGCTAGCTGTCGCGGAAACGCCGGGCCGCAGCTACAACCCTCTCTTTATTCACGGCGGAGCTGGTCTCGGAAAGACCCACCTTCTTCAAGCAATCGTCCACTACATCCGAAGCACCTACCCCAATTACACAGCCCGATACGTCTCAACCGAAACTTTCCTCAACGAGTTCGTCGAAGCCATCCGAACATCAACCACCAACACCTTCAAACGCAGGTACCGCGACATCGACGTCTTGTTGATTGACGACATCCAATTCATGGAAGGAAAAGAAGGTCTGCAGGAAGAGTTCTTCCATACGTTTAATTCACTTCACGGTGCTGGTCGCCAAGTCATCCTGTCCTCTGATCGCCCTCCGAGAAATATTGCGACGCTAGAGGATCGGCTTAGGAGCAGATTCGAGTGGGGCTTGATCACCGACATTCAACCACCAGACCTCGAAACCAGATTGGCCATTCTTCGCAAGAAGACAGAAGTTGCGAGAAGTGAAGTGCCAGACGAGGCCCTTGAGTTCATAGCCGAATTGATCACGAACAACATTCGGGAACTTGAAGGGGCGTTAATCAGGGTGAGCGCTTACGCGTCACTAACAGACGAACCCATTTCGGTTGATCTCGCTGAACGAGTCCTCGGTGACATTGTGCACAACAATGAGTCGAGGCCGATCACCCCGGGTGTCATTTTGGACGCCACCTCTTCAATGTTTGGATATGACGTTGATGAACTGAAAGGTAAACGTCGCCACCGAAGCCTGGTCCAAGCACGACAAATCAGCATGTACGTGGTTCGCGAATTAACCGACCTTAGCTATCCGGCAATTGCTCGAGAATTTGGAGGCAGAGACCACACAACAGTGATGCACGCGGTTGAAAAAGTCGGAAACCAGATGGCAGAAAGACGTCAAGTTTATGATCAGGTCAGCGCTTTGATTTCGGACATTAAGTCCAACTAGGGAGTGGATAAGGTTCTGGATCACGTTGTGGAGACGAAGTGGACAAACTCTGGTTATCCACACAAATGACGGGTCACATTTCAATGAGTGAGTCTTCTGTGGGTAGCGGTGGACAGTAGTGTCGGTAACGAAACTATTGCTGACGAGGGGTTATGGGTACTTGTCCACAATCCACAGGACCTATTGCCATTATTGAATTTTAAGAAACAAATAGAAAGAAGAAGGCAACGTGAAATTTCGATGTGAACGCGATGCGCTTGTCGAACAATTAGGTACGGCAAGCCGAGCTGTGAGCAGTCGCGGTGGTGCTTTGCCGGTGTTAACTGGAATCCACCTCAAGGCCCAAAAAGACACACTGACGATGACTGGAAGTGATTTAGAAATCACAGTTCGCGCTTCGGTTTCCGTAGATGTAAAAAAAGCAGGCGAGGCCGTTTTACCGTCACGAATTGCTGTGGACATTATTCGGTCACTTGATTCTGGTGCTGTCGAAGTTGAGATATCAGGGGAGGAGGCCAAGATTTCCGGAGGACGGTCACAATTTTCGGTCCGGACCCTTCCAGTCGACGACTTCCCAACACTCACTGACCCGTCAGGTGATGAAGTGACAGTAACCACAGCTGATCTCGCAGCAGGGTTAAAACAGGTAGTTCGCGCTGCAAGCGGTGATGACGCGCGACCAATTTTGACCGGCGTCTTGATGTCGGCCGAAGATGGAGGGCTTCGTCTTGTCGCCACGGACTCATATCGCCTCGCTGTGAGGGATTTACCTGAAGCGACAGTGTTGAGTGAAGGACAGAAAGTCCTCGTTCCATCCAGGGCTTTGGACGAACTCAGTCGTGTGTTGGGTGACTCTGAGGAAGTAACGGTGCGGCTCGGCGAACGCGAGGTCAGCTTTGACGTGTCCATTGATGACGGCTCGGTCCAAGTCACAACCCGACTGATTGAGGGTGAGTTCCCCAATTACAGACAATTGATCCCAAGCAGCTACCCGAATCAATTGACCATTGGACGCGAGCCGTTGCTAGAGGCGGTCCGCCGCGTCAAGTTAATGGCCAGAGACACAACACCGCTAAGAATCACACAAAAGTCAGATTCGGTAGAATTGATGGCCGTCACCCAAGACGTGGGGCAGGCACACGAAGAAGTTGACGCTCAATACAACGGTGATGAGCTCACAGTCGCGTTCAACCCCGACTATCTAATTCAAGGCTTAGAAGCAGCGCCAGGTGACGAAGTCATTCTTGAGACGTTAGATGCGTTGAAACCCGCCGTCCTTCGGTCAAGTGAAGGTGGAGACTTTTTGTATCTACTGATGCCCGTCCGCGTGTCGTAAACCGCTTGCTGAGCTATTGATCATCAAGCGCCTATGGCTCACTGACTTTCGCAACCACCACGAAACTGACGTTGAGTTGAACCACAACACAACCTTGGTGGTTGGGTTAAACGGTCACGGAAAAACCAACTTAATTGAAGGCCTCCACCTGCTCACCGGGGCGCGCTCATTCCGCGGTGCCAAAGTTGATGCTCTCATCAAATCAGGCAAACCATCCGCCTACATACGAGCAGAAGTTGAACAACACGGGCGACTGTCGTTGGTTGAAATAGAACTCACAACACAAGGACGATCCAAAGCTCAAATCAACAAGCAAAAAGTTAAACGATTCAGAGATCTAGGCGACACGGTCCGCGCTGTGGTCTTCAGCCCGGACGATCTCGAGCTCATCAAAGGAACGCCATCCATTCGGCGAGCGCTCCTCGACGACACAATCGCCATTGCGAACCCCGAATTTCGCGCCGTGCGCACAGACTTTGACCACATTTTGCGTCAAAGAAACAACCTCTTGAAACAAGCGAAAGGGCGGATGACATCGTCCCTCGAGGCGAACTTAAGCATCTGGAACGAACAACTTGTTGAAGCAGCACAACTCATAGGTGACGGTCGCGAGGATTTCATCACCAAGTTCGAGCCCTTGGTGTCTGACTACTACCAGCACGTCGCTGGTCGCAAAGATCCAATTTTGTTGCAACTCGATGCTGAGTGGCGAACAGAGGGTCTTGCTGAGGCGTTACTGAGGTCACAGAATGATGAGGTCCGAAGAGGAATGACACTCGTGGGACCTCACCGCGACGACCTAACAATTCTGTTGAAGTCACTTCACTCCCGCTCCCACGCTTCGCAAGGAGAGCAGCGGAGCCTGGCATTGGCTCTGCGACTTGCCACATACCTGTACATCGAAGAGGCTTCAGGGGATCAACCCCTAATTCTTTTGGACGACGTGTTCTCCGAACTTGATGAGAGCCGCGCCCGATTGCTTGTTGAATGTCTCCCAGAAGCACAAATCATCTTGACATCGGCCACCGGAACGGTGCCAGATGGAGTTGATCCTTCCCAAACTCTCAACATCATCGAAGGTCAAATCCATGAGTAACGATGAAACAACAGGGCGTTGGCATGAGCCGCGTGCTATCCGCGAAGTCATGAAACGTCTCATTAGCGACTTTGGTGATGGGGGAGCGATGTACATACTCCACCAGCACTGGGAGGAGGCAGTTGGCGCGGTGATCGCCGAACACTGCAAGCCCCGACGGATAGTTGACGGGAGCATTCTCATCGATGTTGATCACCCAGGATGGGCCACTGAAATACAGTATTTGGAGCGAGATTTACTCCAGAAATTGACCCGAATCGACCCGAAACTACAGTTTGAGGGAATCAAAGTTCACGTCAAAGGCTCTCAAGAGAGTTAAATTCCTTCAGAAGGCTTCAGAAGCTGTATGACGGTTTCAACCCTACCTCTTTGGGTCCCCTCCTACTGGTAATATTTTGCTCACGGAAAGAGGTTCAGTGAGCGAAGCTACATATCAGGCAGAAAACATTCAGGTGCTCGAAGGATTGGAAGCGGTCCGTAAGCGCCCTGGTATGTACGTCGGTTCAACAGGCCCGGCAGGACTCCACCATCTTGTGTACGAGGTTGTCGACAATTCAGTCGATGAGGCGATGGCCGGTCACTGTTCCACCATCGATGTGACCATTCTTCCTGACGGAAGGTGCCGAGTGGCAGACGACGGACGGGGTATTCCTGTCGACAAACACCCGAAATACCCGGATAAATCTGCAGCGGAAGTCGTAATGACTGTTCTTCATGCCGGTGGAAAATTTGGGGGAGGCGGCTACAAGGTTTCAGGGGGCCTTCATGGAGTCGGTGTCTCTGTAGTGAACGCGTTGTCTACAAACGTGGAGCTTGAAATTGACCGGGACGGAAAGCGTTGGAAACAACACTTTCACAATGGAGGTCAACCAGATGGCCCTCTGTTTAAAGAGGGAGACAGTCCGGATTCTCGAACCGGCACCACCGTGACCTTTTCACCGGACCCAACAATCTTTGATTCGACCGAATTCCGGTCCCAGACATTGCTTGAACGGTTTCAGATGATGGCCTTCTTGAACGCCGGACTGAAAATAGCTTTCCGCGACGAAAGAGCAGACCCTCCCGTTGAAGCTGAGTTTCGATATGACGGCGGAATCCGCGATTTTGTTCACCATCTAAACGACGCTAAAGACCCTTTGTTCGAAGATGTCGGATATCTGGCGGCCGCAGAGGAAGGCGACGAAGTCGAAATAGCTTTTCAATGGAACACCGGTTACCAACTTGACGGGATCCACTCGTTCGCAAACGGCATCAGCACCATCGAGGGAGGGATGCACGAAGAAGGATTCAAGACTGCTTTAACGTCGACCGTGAATCGGTATGCCCGCGCGAAGAATCTTCTGAAAGAAAAAGAAGACAACCTGCAAGGCGACGACATCAGAGAAGGATTGACCGCGATCGTCAGCGTCCGGTTACAAGAACCCCAATTCGAAGGTCAAACGAAAGCAAAGCTGGGAAACACATCGATGCGCAGCTTGGTTCAAAAAGCAACCAACGATGCGTTGACGGATTGGTTGGAAGAGCATCCAAAAGAGGCCAAGAGAACGATCGGCAAAGCAATCGACGCGCGCAGAGCACGTCTCGCAGCACAAAAAGCCAAAAACACGATAAGAAAATCTGCGCTCGCCGGAGCCGGTTTGCCGGGAAAACTCACCGATTGTTCATCGGGTGACCCAGCTGAAACAGAGCTCTACATCGTTGAAGGAGATTCGGCGGGCGGTTCAGCAAAAGACGCGCGAGATCCGCGCACTATGGCGATTCTCCCCATACGCGGCAAGATATTGAACGTTGAACGCTTGGGTGGCCGGCTAGAAAAAATGTTTCAAAACACTGAAGTTCAAGCGCTGATCTCCGCCATTGGGGCTGGTGTCGGGGAAGGGAACTTCGACGCTGAAAAAATGCGCTACCACAAAGTTATTTTGCTTTGCGACGCCGACGTAGACGGCAGCCACATTAGGACACTCTTGCTGACATTCTTCTGGCGTCAGATGAAGGAGCTGGTTTTGGGAGGACACGTGTATATCGCTCAACCACCGTTGTATTCAACCAAAGCCGGAAGTGAGACGGTGTATCTCAAAGACGACACCGCCAAGTCGGTGTTCCTTGCTGACCGACCAAACCACAAGAGTGAATTTCAGCGTCTGAAAGGGCTGGGTGAAATGGACGCCGATGAGCTCTGGGATACGACGATGGACCCCGAAACGAGGACCCTGCTTCAAGTAACCGTTGACGAGGCATCAATAGCCGACAACATTTTCAGCGTGTTGATGGGGGAGCATGTTGAAAGCCGCAAAGGCTTTATCCAAAACAACGCCCATGACGTTCGATTCCTGGACATCTGACAGAAATGACTGATTTACCACCTGCGGATGATGAGTTGCACCTCTCCGTGCAACCAATAGAAATACAACAAGAGATGGAACAGTCGTTCCTTGACTATGCGATGTCGGTTATTACCGCCCGTGCCCTTCCTGACGCTCGAGATGGTTTGAAGCCGGTTCACCGACGAATTCTCTGGTCGATGTTTTCCACTGGAATTCGGCCGGATCGACCCCACAGAAAATGCGCGACAGTCGTCGGCGACGTCATTGGTAACTATCACCCTCATGGAGACAACGCGATCTACGAGGCCATGGTCAGAATGGGCCAGCCGTTTAGTTTGGCGAACACTTTGATAGATCCCCATGGCAATTTTGGGTCGCCAAGCGACCCTCCCGCTGCCTACCGATACACGGAATGCCGGTTGACGGAGTTGGCGATGCGAATGGTGGAAAGCATCGACGAAGAGACAGTCGACCTCATCCCAACGTTTGACGGCTCGGGTGAAGAACCGGTGGTAATGCCAGCCCGTTTCCCGAACCTGCTAGTTAATGGAAGCCAGGGGATAGCGGTGGGGATG
>JASMKJ010000098.1 GCA_030749275.1 Acidimicrobiales bacterium | reverse complement strand
CTGTGAGTACCACCTCTGCTCCCTCTAGCTGAGCTAGCTTGGCGACTTCAAAAGCCAAGGAAGCATCGGTTAGGACCCCAGTGATCAGAAGCTTTTTGCCATCCATCAGACCCATTTCGCTTGTCCTCCGTTTGGTGTCGTCGGCGCAGCCAAATAACGCCGTCGTAGTAACTCGCGTAATGAAGTCACCGTATCGTGCCATTGGACAGTACCGTTGCACCTCATGCGGATAGGCATAGTTGGTGGAACAGGACCCGCGGGTTCGGCATTGGCAGCTCGTTTAGCTGACGTTGGTTACCAAGTGATTTTGGGTTCTCGATCGAAGTATCGATCCATGGAGGTAGTCGACAGCATTATTGATCGCTGGCCCGACCGAGAGCTGGCGGTAACCCCCTCAGACAATGTTGGTGCCGCGCAATGCGAGTTCGTTGTTATCGCTACGCCATGGGATGCCGCGGCTATAACAGCAAGAAGTGTTGAAGACCACCTGAGGGAAAAAGTGGTTGTCACCATGTCGAATGCCTTGGCTCGAGTGGATGACGAGTTTGTGCCGCTGATCCCTCCCCGAGGTTCAGTCGCCGCATCAGTGCAAGCTTCATTGCCTGACTCGCGGGTTGCGGCGACACTGCAACATGTCCCAGCACAAGAACTAGGCGATCTTGAACAACCGCTCGACAGCGACATTCTGATTTGCAGCGACAATCGAGAGGCGACTGATCTAGTTGCCGAAGTGGTCGGAAAAATTCCTGGGACGAGAGCACTTGATTGCGGCAATTTGTCTAACGCGACTGCCATCGAAGCGTTCACTGCTGTTCTTCTTCAACTCAATACTCGCTATCGAACCCGGGTTGCTTTGAAGCTTGTTGGTCTCGAATGAACAGCCAAGAAGTTAGGCCGTCTACCCGACGATCAGAGGTGCCCCAATGGAGGGTTTAGAACGGATATGGGCTACCTGGCGACGCGACTACGTGAGTGGCGAGACGGGAGAGATTGCAAGGGCCTCTGAAGGTCACTGCGTACTTTGCTCCGTCCTTGACTTGCGACAGAGTCAACCTGAACTGTTAGTTCATTGTGGCCAGTGGTCCGCAGTGATGCTAAACGCCTACCCGTACAACACGGGCCACGTCATGGTCTTGCCGTATGACCATGTCGCTAATTTTGGAGACTTGAGTGATGAAGCGAGGCTAGAAGTTTTCGAGTTGGTCTCAAGGTCTATTTCGGCAATCGAAAACGCATATGAGCCCGATGGCATCAATATGGGAGCGAATCTAGGGCTGGGAGCTGGCGCTGGAATTCCCGACCACCTGCATGTCCATGTCTTGCCTCGTTGGGATGGTGACACAAACTTTATGACGACAGTCGCCGGGGCGAGGGTCTTGCCGGAGTCATTGGATTCCACTCTTGAACGTCTGAGGGACGCTTTTGAGTGAAGTCTTGTTAAATGACCCATGGCAGGTAGCGTGAGCCAGGTGGACGACCATGAAGTGCGCGATCAGCTTCCCCAGGACCTTGATCGAGGATTCGTAGGCGTATACAAGTTTCCGGATAACAAACGCCGAAAAGTCACCGGAATTTTGTACCTGTTGGTTGCGGCGATCATCGGAGCATGGTCTGTTGCGGTTAGCGGAGAACCCGTCTTGGTAAATACTGGACTAATTGTTGGCTGCATAGCGGTGGGCTTGTTCGGTCTCTACAGCGTTGCGGCGGGCCGTGCTTTCAGACTCGATGAGAACGCGGCACTGGTAGCAGCGAACCGAGCAGTGGGATTCCCTGTTGGCCATGCGAGCGCCCAACTTGGTTGGAGAGGTTTCATGAGTAGACCAACGTGGAAAATGCTGGTTTATTCGGCCGAAGAACCGCCAGTGAACAGAGGGCTGGTTCTAGTAGATGCCATTGATGGATCAATCGTCGAGTTCTATGTTGAGGAAAATCCTGAAGACTGGACTCAGACTGACGTTTTAAAGGGACCCCCGGAGACAAATCTCGATGCTTGATGGAAACTTTCGCAACGGAGTCGACCGCCTTGTTCGACCGGTCGGACATCTCTTAGTTCGGTTGGGGGTCAGCGCTAATTTCCTGACATGTGTTGGCTTAATGATGTCGGTAGCGGCTTGTTTACTCATAGGAAACAGTCGACTTCAGCTA
Source organism: Acidimicrobiales bacterium (assembly GCA_030749275.1). Taxonomy (GTDB): domain Bacteria; phylum Actinomycetota; class Acidimicrobiia; order Acidimicrobiales; family Poriferisodalaceae; genus UBA6944. The sequence goes on along the minus strand of JASMKJ010000098.1, from coordinate 142 downwards.
GGACTTGTATTTCTTATCCTCACCGCAGTACCCGACCTCTTGGATGGGGCAGTAGCGGTAGCGGCGGGCACCACTTCAAAGCGAGGAGCCTTCTTTGACTCCACCGCTGATCGGGTAACCGATGGACTCTTGCTGTGCGGTA
>JASMKJ010000097.1 GCA_030749275.1 Acidimicrobiales bacterium | reverse complement strand
ATGCCGACATAGGACCTGAACCTTTCGTAGCACCCCTGTTCCGCCAACTCCTCGACCCGATATCTACCTGGCCACGTCGACCCACTCAGGTCGAATGTTGCAAACACCTCATCCGTGTGGGCATTGCTGCAGTTCACGATCTCGACATCGGCCAACTCGCCAAGAGGGGCGTTCTTGAAACAGTCGCCAACCTTGAGCGAGGACACGTTGCCCTGAGAGCACCCAGCAAGCCCTAGGGACGCCACAGCCAACACCAACAAGAGCAAACCGATTCGCCTGCATTCAGTCTCCATAGTTGCCAACTTACAACTCGACCAGCACTACAGCCAGAAGGGACTAGTAGCAGTCTCGGCTTAATGGGTACGCCCCCTGGGACTCGCCCATAAAGGCAGAACGGACCTAGTGGCTCATCGCTCCGAGCGCTCCTGGTGGTAGTCGAAGGTTCTCTGGTCTCCTTGGGCAGGCGACCGGATCTAGAAGGAGGATTCATTTCACACCTATGCTCCGACTCATGCGCCGTCGTCAATTTGTGGCTGTCCTGATCGCATCAGTTCTGTTGAGTAGTGGATGCGGGGCCACTGATGATTCTTCCGGCGGAAGTGAAAGAGTCGCCGTGATGCCTGATCTGACTGGGATGCCCTATTCAGACGCCACAGATCAGATCGATGATCTTTCAGGTTCTTACAGTGTTGACTACTTTGACCTTCTCAGGAGTCGATCGATCTGGTCGGAGAAGAACTGGACAGTTATGCGGCAGTCGCCGGCAGCTGGGCGAAAGATCTCAGATGGCGACAGGATTTGTCTCGGAGTCGTGAAGAACGACGAGACTTGGCAAAGCCTCGACGACATGCCCTGTTATGAGAGCGCCGCATCAGATGACGCCGCTGAAGCAACCCTGGAATACATAAACCCTCAGGAGGTGCATCTCACGGTTCGAAATGGTGGCACGGAAAACGTGTACTACCGAGTGATCGTCCACTACGAGTTGGACGAAGGCAATCCGACCTGGTCATCGGCTTATGGTTACGACCTGTACATCGAGTACTGCAGCGATTACCCAATCGAACCAGGCCCATCCCGATTGGTCATCCTCGAAATGAACAACAGGTACAACTTGGACGAGAGCAGGTTCCTTGAATACCGCGGGAAGTTCCGCTACGGAATTGACAAGCTTGAGACGACCAGAACCGGGTGTTCGCCTTAAAGGCAA
>JASMKJ010000096.1 GCA_030749275.1 Acidimicrobiales bacterium | reverse complement strand
CAGTAACCACCATGCCCGTTCGTAGTCGCATCCGATAGGTCGGTCCTTGTCACCTTTCATGATTTTCAGCTGACCGGTCATTCCAAGATGCACGATCATTTCCGTTCGATCATCAAGTTCCGCTATTAGGTATTTCCCTCTTCTTCGGAGCTGTATGAATCGTTTCCCCTCCACTTTTCGAGCGGGCAAAAACTTTGCTGACTCATGACTCCCCGAAGCCGTTACCCGACGGTTCGTTATTTCCGGAGCAAGTTGACGGCGTATCGTCTCCACTTCGGGAAGCTCAGGCACGCCAACCGTGTCTTACTTCAATTACGGGGCCCATAACGTCTCTCGGCTTCTAGCGCGCCTTCGGGACAATGCTCCAGATAAGGACACCAATTGCATAGAGGACCAGTTTTGTGGGGAAATTTTTGTGTGTCGATTGCTTCACATAGATGGTCCCAGGTTTGACGGTGAGAGTTGACGGCTTGATTCACCGCTTTTGAATCAATTGGCCTGTCTATCGTCCCACTGGTCAGGTACATGAGGCGAACCTCCGACACTTCAACATCTTCTTCAGCTAGTGCCGCTGCATATAGCCAGACTTGGGAGAGTTTGTCCTCCACAAAACGCGAGTTAGGTGCCTTCCCAGTCTTGTAGTCAACAACCCTGACGCCATCTGAAACCTGTTCGGTTAAATCCACGATTCCGAAAAAAGGCACGCCTCCGATTTCGGCTGCCAACCTTTGTTCAGCTCGAACGACGTCTACTTGGGTGGGGTCTTCGATCGCGAAGTACTGTTCGATCAGCCTCCACGCCTTCCACATAAACCCCTTCGCATCAGTGTCCGAAAGAGACAGTACCCGGAAGTCTTCGTCGTCAGGAATCTGGTCCCATAGTTCGCGCGCAATGTTTTTTGCAGCGTCAATCGATCGTTTATCGGATTCAAGACTGAGAAGGTCTTCAAGTATTTGGTGAACAAACGTTCCAAGAACCGCTGCTTCACCTTTGGGGTCAGGCAACTTCTCAATGTATTTCAGTTTCCAACGTCGCGGGCATTGACGAAAAGTTGAGGCAGAACTGGGGCTCAGGTGTCGGGGACGAAACGGAGAGGGCTCAGATACGACGGAAGTCACGGTCCTAATTGTGGATTAAGGGAGGGACAGGGTTCGGACTCATTGGTTTCTTTTTGTCATCCGCCGCAGAATTAGCACGACGAGGGTAAATCCGCACAACCCCCCCAGCACCGCCATCAGCGGGATTCGCCGGTCCAAGGGGGGCACCGCCTGGGGCACGGTTTGCAGCGTTGACTCTGTTTCGTCTTCTAGGGCCCCAACTACAGCCAACTCTGGTTCTTTGACTAGGGGCTGCTCAGGTTCAGTACCTGAGTGGTTGCTTTGGGGGTCGCCGGGGAGCCCAACGAATGGGTCGCTGTTGGTAGGTCGTGGTCGGTTGGGGTCATAGCCGGCCATCACCCCTCCTTCAGGACTCAATGGTAGTGGCCGTTGGGCTTTCGGTCATTCGATCATGGTGTTGTGTGCTCTGCCCTCGCCCTTGACGATTGTCGAGCTCCGTCCACAGAGCATCAAATTGGCCTGCAGCCTCGGCGGCGCCTGGTCGTTTCCCTAAGGCTCGCAGAGTCGTAGATTGGCCGGAGGCTTCAGCGACCGCTGCTCGCAATTGGATTTGTGGTAGTAGCAGACTGCCAAATCGTTCCTGGAGCTGTTCACACCAGTAACGGTTATCTCGAGTACGTCCCACGCGGTTCACGACAATCCCAGCAAGTTTCGGGGTTCCCAAACGCCCGGATACCCGTTCGACGGTGTTGTGCATCAGATCAACTCCGTCTGCAGCCCATGCAGCTGGTTCGGTCACGATGATGGCGCGCTCGGCAGCGAATAAACCGTTGATGGAGAGCAAACCTAGTGACGGCGGGCAATCGATGAGAACTAGATCATGCGTCACTCCCGCTAGAGCTAATTTCAGCCGGTCTTGGGCTCCAACCGGATCCGCCGCTAGTAATGGTTCTCTGTTGGCGAGTAGATGACTGCCTGGGATGAGGTCGGGGCGAGGCTTTTGTTCAGGCCATCGTGATGGGCGAATGGCTTCGATCGCTGACCCAGCGCGGGGCTCCGCCATCACATCATCAATGGATGGACTGCCATTCCAAATTCCGAGCCCACTTGATGCGTTGGCTTGCGGGTCGAGGTCGACAACCAACACTCTTAAACCCGACGCTGTCGCAGCTTCTGCTATGCCCAAGGTAATGGTGGTTTTACCCACCCCTCCTTTTTGGTTCACAACCGCGATTGACTGCATTGTTGACAGGCTAACCCCGTCGAACAGTCTGATCGGGTAGCACCACTAATCGTGGTGAACTAACGGAGTTCGATTCCGCACAAAGAGGCGGCGGCTGCAACGCAACTCTGCGTCACCTGTGAAGGGCGGTCTATAACAACTCGGGCTGCCTCAAGCAGAAGTTCACGAACTCGAGGCGCGTTGAGATCGTCATCAAGAGCGTCGCGAACTTCTTCCATTAACGGTCCATCACTTATTGGTTCAGCAACACTGGCGGCATGGATCAGCAGCTCGAGGTCTTGTTGCGCTCTCGGTCCTTCTTCATCAAACCATTCAAATTCGGATCGATAGTGGTGAGCCATAAGTGCGAGTCGAATAGCTCGGGGATCAATTTCTTGGCGTAAATCTGAAACAAAGACAAGGTTGCCTAACGACTTGGACATCTTGGCTCCTTGGTACGCAACTAAAGCCGCATGGATCCAATACCGACTAAATGGCGGCCCATTGACCGCTTCACTTTGGGCGATTTCACACTCGTGGTGGGGAAAGATTAAGTCACCGCCGCCGCCGTGAATATCGATCGTTGATCCTAATGCGTTCATGCTCATAGCCGAACACTCAATGTGCCAGCCGGGTCGCCCTACTCCAAAAGGCGAATCCCATCGCGGTTCGTCTTCTGCGCTCGGTTGCCACAACACAAAGTCGAGCGGATTTCGTTGTTTGGGATCCTCTGGATTTCCACCTCTCTCAGCCGCCAACGCAACCATTTCCTGTTCTGACAGGTTGGACAACTTCCCGAAAGCGGGAAACGTTGTTACGTCGAAGTAAGTCGTTCCCTCCGTCA
>JASMKJ010000095.1 GCA_030749275.1 Acidimicrobiales bacterium | reverse complement strand
TCAGCGGCTTCCTCTACCGGGGCTTCCTCCGCCACTGGTTCAACCTCAGGGACTTCTCCGCTCTTGTCAGCCAAAGCCTGGAGTAAATTAGCCATCTCTGAAAGCAGATTGTTCATCATTGAAGCGATCTGCTGTAGCGGTGCGGCAAGGCCACCTGCAATTGACGAGAGAAGCTCGTCACGGGATGGCAGGTCAGCAAGCTCTCGAACCTGAGCTTCGTCTAGTAGTTCACCGTCTAATAGGCCCCCCTTGATTATTAGGGCTTCATTTGCTGCAGCGAACTCTTTCAAAGCCTTCGCTGCGGCACCCGGATCGTTACCCACAAACGCCAGCGCCGTCGGCCCGACAAGCATGTCAATCAAACCCTCCGGAGTGCCTTCGTCAAGCGCTCGACGAACGAGGGTATTTTTATAAATCTTGTACACAGTTTCGGCTTCTCGGAGCGCGCTGCGGAGTTCAGCCATCTGGCCTACGTCAAGGCCCCGATATTCGGTAATTAAAACTGCGTCGGCTTCATCAAAACGTCCTCGGACGTCTTCTACGATTGATGATTTTTCTGCTCGCTGGTCTTCACTCATGTCTCACCCCCTCTGGGTAATCGGCGCTCGCAAAGCGAACACCGAAACCAAAGCCAAGAGATCGACTAAGGAGGTTCAGAGTTCACCTATTCAGGCTGATGATGGTTTTCCATCAAGACTTAGGGCCTAGGGCCACCGGAGGTCTACGGCGAGCAAAATTCAGTTGTGCGATCAGGTTAGAGGTCTGATTCGTTAATGCAAACCGGCCGTCAGAAGCGATCTGGATTTGTTCAGTCCCCTAGTCCGGCCGGATCGACCTTGATGCCAGGACCCATTGTCGACGAAATAGTGATCTTTTTTATGTAGCGACCCTTGGCCGAAGCTGGACGAGCTCGTTCAATTTCATCCATCACCGCTGTGAAATTCGCCACAAGCTCTGATGCTTCAAAGCTTGTTTTGCCTATAGCAAGCTGCACATTGCCATAGGTATCAGTCCGATACTCGACTTTGCCGCCTTTGAATTCACCGACAGCTTTGGCAATTTCTGTCGTGACGGTCCCCGACTTCGGGTTGGGCATTAAGCCGCGCGGGCCGAGAACCCGTCCTAGTTTGCCAACGACAGGCATCATGTCGGGCGTAGCGATTGTCAGGTCGAAGTCCGTAAAGCCGCCTTCAATGCGTTCTGCTAGGTCTTCAGCTCCAACCACGTCCGCTCCTGCTTCAGTGGCTTCGGTGGCCAATTCACCTTGGGCAAAGACAGCTACTCGCACCTCACCGCCGGTTCCGGAAGGTAGCGCCACCGTACCTCTCACCATCTGATCAGCTTTGCGGGGATCGACCCCTAACCCAACAGCGATATCGACAGCCTCGTCAAAGTTGGCTGACGCTAGTTCTTTCACGAGTCCAACGGCGTCAGCTGGGTCGTGGAGCTTTTGTCGGTCCAGACGCTCACTTGCGTCGGAGTATTTCTTGCCACTCATGTGTGTCGCCTTTCAGCTACCTCTGCGAACGCGTTCATTGGGCGAGGTCTCTCCAATGAGCGTTTTCTAAGAACCTTGAACCTCTATACCCATCGAACGTGCCGTGCCTGCTACTTGAAGTTTGGCAGCTTCAATATCGTTGGCGTTCAAGTCGGGCATCTTGATGTTCGCGATTTCTTCCAATTGTGACTGTGAAATTGAACCAACGGGATCTTCTCGTCCCGGCTCATGTGCCGCTTTGTCAAGTCGTGCGGCTTCGCGGATCAGTACCGACGTAGGAGGAGTTTTCGTGATGAACGTAAAAGAACGATCTTCGAAAATGGTGATCTCGACGGGAACGATGGATCCACGCTGGTCTTCGGTTTGAGCGTTATATGCCTTACAGAAATCCATGATCTGGACTCCGTGAGGACCAAGTGCTGTACCAACGGGTGGCGCCGGGCTGGCCTGTCCAGCCGGAATTTGAATCTTTACTATTGCGGCGACTTGTTTTTTCGCCATGGGCGTTCTCCGTGATTGTGGGGCTCACGCATTCGCGAGAGCGAGACATGTCATTGTTTCTGGTTGATCCCGAGATGACAACCAGTCTGAGGTCAAATTTTTGCAACCTGCGCAAAATCGAGTTCAACAGGCGTTTCTCGCCCAAAGATATTGACTAGGACCTTTACCTTTAACTGTTCCTCGTTAATTTCAACAATTTGACCTTGAAAATCGGCGAATGGTCCTTCTTTGATACGAACACTCTCGTTGAGTTCGTACAAAAGACGGGGCTTGATCTTTCTTTGTGGCTCTTCACCGTCCTTCTTGACCGCCAAAAAGTTGTCGACTTCTTTTCGACGAAGAGGTGAAGGTTTTCCCCCTGGTCCGGCAAAGCCGGTCACACCGGGGGTGTTTCGAATCATGTGATGAACGTCGTCGTTTCGGCGGCAACGGATCAATAGATAACCGGGAAACATCTTTTTTTGGACAACAACTCGTTGCCCATTGCGAAACTCTGTCACATCCTCCATCGGGACTACGACTTCGTAGATCTTGTCTTCCATGTCGAAGGATTGGACTCGGGCTTCAAGATTCTGTTTGACCTTTTTCTCATAACCCGACTGGGTGTGGACCACAAACCAGCGTCCTGGTCGGTCATAGGCAGATACTTCCTCGGAAGTGTCTTCCAAGAGATCATCCTCGTTAATAACTTCGGCGCCTTCTAGAGGTGCGTTCGTGTCTGTATCAGAAACATCTGTTTGGAGATTCTCAGCATCCACATCACTTATGGGTTCGGGCTCCGTCGCCGGTTCAGTGCCCAGCAATTGCCGGGCAGCCGCCATAGGGTCGGTGTTGGAAGATTCGATATCGGTCATTAGTTCACATCGAAGAGGCGTAGTACCCCTTCGCCAGTTAGGTAGTCCAGACCTGCAATAAGCGCGGTCAGAACAACAATGGTGACGAAGACAACTATTGAGTAGTTGATGATTTCGTCCTTCGTGGGCCACACAACTTTGCGCAGTTCGCCCTTAACTTCACCTACGAATTGGCGTGGGCCTGCTCGTTCTGAGTCAGGGGCGTTGCCTGCAGCAGTGCGTCGATCACGATTGGCGATGGGAGCGCCGTCGGCACTCATTTCACCCTGCTTTTGCAGGTGCCTTCGTGTTTGTCGATTCATGGCCATAAGTTTGGATCCGTAAGAGTGGTGGATAGATGGGCTGTTGAGGGCAACAGCTAAGCAGGGCAGGAGGGACTTGAACCCCCAACCTTCGGTTTTGGAGACCGGTGCTCTACCAAATTGAGCTACTGCCCTCAGCGGAAAGGAATTTCCTTGCGATGAGGCAGTGAAAAACGATAGCAGCGGGCTTGAGAGTTTCCTTTCGTAACTTACTTTGGTCTTTTCTTAGCTTGCCTGGGCAGTTCGACGACGGGCGGGTAAAGAACTCAGTCCGAGGGCAAGAGCTACCCCCAGTCCACATAATGCAGCAACTTTGGATCTTTGTCGTCTAGCGATAAACGGGGTGCGGTCTATCGTGTCGACCGATTCAAGGATTCGGTCCATCAGTCCATTGGGCACAGGGATTTCATTTCTCAAGGACTGAAGTTCTCGTTGTATCCGCCTTTCACGAGACATTTCAGCCTGACATCGAAGACAACGGCGGGCATGCTGTCTGAGCTTTGTGGCGCCGATAATTTCGCCCCGCGCCATGGCCCTAATCTGTTTTTGATGTCGGTCACACCGCATGCGGAACCTCTTGAATAATCGCGTTCGTAGCGCTGGGTTCTGTTGTTTGACGTTTGGTTTGGATCGCTTGTCGCATCCGCTTTCTGCCTCTATGAAGACGTACTTTCACTGCTGTCGCGGAAATTCCTAATTGCCTCCCGATTTCAAGGTGGGGTAGATCAAAGACATCACTTAACACGACTACGGTTCGCAGGTTGGGTGGTAGTTCTTCAAGTGATTCTCGCACTTCAGCACTGATTTCAGCATCTTCGGCCCGGCGTTCAGGGTGATACTCATTGTTTACATCAACTACGTCTCGTTGGATTGGGTCGCATGCGTAACGTTGGCGGGACGTCAGGAGCGAAGTTGCGCAGTTGACCGTGATTCGATGCAACCAGGTGGTGAACCTCGCCTCTCCACGAAAGTCGATGAGACCTCGGTAGGCACGCAAGTAAGCCTCCTGAACCACGTCTAAGGCATCATCATGGTTGCGTGTAAGGCGCGCCGCTAGAAGAAAAATGTCGGAATAGGTGTGCTCGACGAGACGGGCGAAGGCATCGTCGTCTCCACCCTGAGCGGCGGCGACATCTGCACGGATCTGCGCTGTTGGCATGGCTTGACGCTACTCCTCATTTCGTGACTATGCGGCTCTTGCCTTGGAGTCACCAAGTGTTCGTAGGTCTTTAACCTAGGAAAATTTCTTTGGATTGTTTAAGTGGTAGCGGGACCGGGACTCGAACCCGGGACCTCAC
>JASMKJ010000094.1 GCA_030749275.1 Acidimicrobiales bacterium | reverse complement strand
CCGAATCGACAATTTCGTCGATCTTTCCCGCTGTTTCTATAGCCACTTCGCGATCAACCAAATTGAACGCGTGAACGTCATCTTCCGACGCGTCAATTACTCGGAGGTATTCGTTCAAAGCTGCTGCAGCGCTTTGGCGAGAACGACGAATGTCTGCCGCTAGGTCTTTAGCTGAGTTCAAGATGATTCTCCCAAAATAGGGGGAACACGAAACTGGTTGTCAGACACGTCTGGTGCTTGATTCATTACATCATGCGGCTCAATAGTCGGTCCGGGGGCGTCATCCCTCAAAACGTTCGTCAGCGGATAGGGATGTGACATCGGTTCGACAGAATCAAGATCCAATGCCTCCAGTTGGCTGGCATGATCAAGGATTTTCTCAAGATGTTCTGTGAAGTGAAGTAGCTCTTCCTCGTTAAGGTCAATCCGCGCTAATGACGCTATGTGCACTACGAGATCTTGTGAGAGCGGGTCTTTCATTGTGGTGTATCTCCAGAGCAGTTCACATGTACGGGTCGTTGGCGCTTAGGGGTTGCTGCCACCAGTCTTCTGGCGATGGCTGCCAGTCCTCAGCAGAAAGAGGATAGATGCAATCAACGGGACATGGATCAAGACATTTGTCACATCCCGAACACAATTCCGGGAGAATGATGACGTCGATGCCATGGTTAAAAATTGCCCCAAAATTAGGTGGGCAGGCTCGCAAACAGGCATCGCAATTAATGCACTCTGACATGTCTATATACATCGGCGCGTTGGGCCACTTCGGGTTACGTTCGCGATTTTCGATTCGCGAGAGCCGCGCTGGGCTGTTTCCCGATGCCATTTACCGAATTCTACGGGGCGCCATTGGTTACGGACCGACAACAACCCAATCAACTGGCGGTTATTGCTGGGAAGGCACCCACAAAAACACGGCTGCTCCAGGGGGCAACATGGTCCCGGCAGGTGGTTCGGACCCCTGAACCTCTTGTCCCCCACCGTCAATTGCACCCAGCACAAGTCCAAGTTCAGCCAACCGCCGTTCTGCTTCAGGTACCGACAGACCGCGCATATCAGGTACCTCCCGACGATCTGGGCCCGCTGAAACTGTGAGTGAGACCGCCGAGTCCCTATCGACAAGCGATCCAGGCACTAAGCCTTGTCCCATAACCGTGCCCTCAGGAACAGTCTCAGAGTTTTCTAATTCCACTGGTTGGGCGATCGTGAGTTGAAGTATCGCTAGGGCTTCCTCGGCGTTCTCACGGTCGAGCCCTACCAACTGTGGAACAGTTCGCGGTACCGGGCCGCCCGAAACAACCAGAACGGCGCGAGTGCCCGGTTCTCTGAGCGTCCCACCCAGGGCCGGTTCACCATCGATCACGAGTTTGATCACTTCTCCTGCGACGACGCTCTCGTCATAGACAGGCTGGACTAGATCTACCTCGAAGCCCTTGGTTTCAAGTCGCGCCGACGCGGCTTCGGTGGACAATCCGAGTACAAGCGGAGTCATACGTAGACGCGGGCCACTCGCAACTTCGACAACAAGCATGGCTCCCTCCGCTAGTCGACTCCCCGGTGAAGGCCATTGAGAAACGATAATTCCGTTCGGCAGTTCATCGGAGCGGACTTGATCTTCATCCAGAATCCATGACACCGAATCTGCTATTGCTCTTACTTCGCCAATGGTTCGACCCTCATAGCGCTCCACAACATAAGTCGACACTCCCTGAGGCCGCACGCTGCTGACCGCCCACGCTGCCCCGGCGGACAGCAGGGCCAGAACGACGAGGACCAGACCACCTAACTTCCAGACCGGCCGCCAGTACATCGGATTTATCTCGGCCATCGAGATGGGCTTAGCTCGTGGGTTTGGCCCTCCCATTGCCCTCTGCTCAATAGGGCCGTCGGGAATGGTGATCGGAGCCGGTTTGATGAAGTTCGTGGCGGCGCCGGCCAGTCCTTCCTCTAATGTAGCGACGTCACTTCGAAACTCTGGGTCGACAGCAAGAGCTGATTCAAGTACCGCTTGCGCTGGTCCGAAAGCTTTGGCGACCTCGACTGTTGTTTCCGCTTCGGATTTACGATGGGACTGACGCGCGGCAGCATCTTGACGGAACAATCCTCCGACAGCGGCTTGCAGGGTCGCCGCCAAGGAGTACACATCCGATTTTGGGGAATTGATTCCGGAGATAGCCTCGGGTGCCGCATAGTCTGACGACCGACCGGCAAACCCTGTACCTACAATCTCTAGTCGACCTTTTTCAGCTGCAATCAGCGCATTCGTTAGGTAGATCCCCGAAAGCTTGGGGTACCCATTTCTACCTAAGATCACATTGGCCGGGGAAATGTCTCCATGACATAAGCCCTGGTCGTGGATAGCGGATAGGCCCTCAGCAAGCTCGAAACCAAGTTTCACCGACTGCGCTGAGGTGAGGCGATGCCCGACCTCCAAGAATGATTGCAGGCTAACTCCAGGGAAGTATTCAGTTACAACATATGCACTGTCCTCGAAACGTCCCCAATCGAGAACTTGCTCCACGAATGGGTGCGACACCGAAGTCGCTGCCGCAGTATCTGCCACCAATTGTCTTGAGAATTCGACATCTTCTGAGATTGAAGCGTCCAAGATCTTCACTAAGACTTGAGTTTCAGTTTCTAGGTCATGCGCAAGATACTCAGAGGAACTTTCAAGCTCACCATGGAAGGCTAAGAGACGGTAACGATCATCGAGGACTCGACC
>JASMKJ010000093.1 GCA_030749275.1 Acidimicrobiales bacterium | reverse complement strand
GAAGATGACTACGGGGTATTCGTGTCACATGTGTGGGGTATGACCGAGATGACCCAAGGCTCCGCTGGACGATTCACCCACAGAATCCAAGGGCTCACCCGCGAAGAACAGCGACGGCGACAAGCCATGGCGGGCAGAGAGCTTTACGGTGTCGAACTTCGTTTGGTCGATGGCGATGGCGAAGAAGTGGAACGCGACGGTGTCACCCCAGGTGAACTCTTAGCTAGAGGACCGTGGGTTGCCGCAAGTTATTTCGAGTTGGACGATGAGTCGACACACACCTCCTCTCCAGATGGGCCTTGGTTGCGGACTGGAGATGTCGCCACAATGGACGATGAAGGCTACATATCGATAGTTGACCGGGCCAAAGATGTCATAAAGAGCGGCGGCGAGTGGATTAGCTCGATCGAGCTCGAAAACGCTGCTGTGGGTGCTCCAGGAGTCGTAGAAGCAGCAGCCGTTGGTTTGCCTCATCAACGATGGGGTGAACGCCCCCTTCTGCTCGTGGTTCTTGAAGCTGGGAAAGCACTCAACACCGCTGAAATTTTGGAAACAATTCGCCCTCACGTAGCTTCTTGGTGGTTGCCTGACGACGTTGTCGCGGTGGATGAGATCCCTCATACGGGGACTGGCAAAATCGACAAGAAGGTTCTGCGTGACCAATTCGCTGGCTTCGAATGGCCCAAATAGCTGTTACCTAACTAGATTCACTCGCCGTCTTATCTGCGTCGAGCAACACCAATTTTTGTCGACGGTGTTCTAGACTTGTTGTTCGGCCGTAGTGCTCCCCCACTTGCATTGAACGGCTCCCCCAGGGGCGGTTAGTCAATCCGCCTTCCCAAAGTTATATTTGCACTTTTGTCCAAAGGAGTCGTCATGGCAGGAAGCCGCACTACTTTCGAAAAACTCCAACGTGACCGCGCCAAGAAGGCTAAGGCAGATGCCAAACGCGCCAAACGAATGGGCAAGACTCCAGAAAGCGGCCCCCTCGTTTACGAGGAAGCAGACACGGTTGTGGACGACAACGCTGCCCAGTTAGACGGCAACCTCGACTTAGAGATCTCCGCCGCCGATCTTCTCCGTCTCGTTGAGGAACTTCAAACCAAGTTCGACAACGATGAAATTAACTTCGACGAATATGAGGAACGAAAGATCGAGCTACTAGCGCGCCTTCCAATGGAATAGGTCGCTGCCTAGGACTTTCGGTGCGCCGAAACAGCGTACGTTTCTCCAAGGAATGGTTCGCGTTGCCAAGTACTCCAACGCCCTACAGCCAACAGCCCTAGATCCTCCAACAGTGCGTCGTAACGCTCCAACGACAGAACGTCGGGTCCGAGGGAGAAGCCTGATATCAAAAGACCGTTGGTATTCAAATGCTCAGCCATTCGCCGTAGTACTTCACTCTCGGATCCAGGATCAACAAAGATCATTACATTGCCTGCAAGAACAACAACGTCGAAGGTTCTCTGCAGCGTCAACTTCTGCAAATCTTCCTCGACCCAAAGAACATGCGGTGCCTTGCGTTTCGCCGCTTCCAGCATCTTGCGATCGAGGTCGACTCCAACGGAGTCAATCCCCCGTCGTGCAAGCTCAATTGCAACTCGCCCAGTGCCACAGCCCGCGTCAAGGATCGACTGTGGCCCATAACTCAGAAGAAACTCGACTTCCCCATGGATGTTCTGACCGGAGGCAGCCATGACTTCCCATTTTTCGTCATATTGTTGGCCTCGCGGGATATCCGCTCGCCTACTCCATCTGCTTTCGGTCAACGAACCGGTTATTTATCTTGCCAGTTGGGCGCACGCTTTTCGGCGAAGGCAGTTGCGCCTTCAAAGGCATCCTCCGAAGCAAAGACTTCCTCTAATGCGGGTCGCTGAAAGTTCCAGAATTCTTCTTCCGACACACCTAGAACATCTTTGATCAGCCGCTTCGAAGCTCTAACGCCCATCGGAGCATTTTGGGAGATTCTTTCCGCTAGCTCAATCGCAACGGACAGGGTTTCACCCTTCGGCACTACTCGATTCACCATGCCATGTTGGTGCGCTACTTCGGCGGTGATGGGGTCCGCCGTCAAAGCCATCTCCATGGCCAAGCTGTAGGGCAATTGTCGCGGCAGTCGAAGGAGCGCCCCCGCTCCAGCAAACAACCCAACTCCAGCTTCGGGGATCCCCAGCTTCGCTCCCTCTGACGCAACGATTAAGTCACAAGACAAAGCAACTTCGAGTCCTCCGGCCAAAGCGAAGCCCTCAACGGCAGCCACCAGCGGCTTCGCACAGCTTTTCTCGGTAATTCCAGCAAAACCTCGGTCACCAACATTTGGCATCGCGTCAATCCCACCATCAGCAAATTGCTTAAGGTCCATGCCCGCGCTAAATCCGCGACCTGCTCCCGTTAAGACACCAACACGTACATCTGGATCGCTGTCCATAGCGTCAAGCGCATTCCCAAGCGCGGACGATAAGGCAGTGTTAAAGGCATTCATGTCGTCGGGTCGATTCAAGGTGAGAATTCGGATGTGACCGCGATTTTCGGTCAGGACAAGTTCTTCAGACACTTCGTCTCCTTCGTCGTTATCAATCTCATTCGTTGCTTCAGCGACGCTACATCTGATATTCAATGAGTTCATCTCGACTTGCTGTTTAACCACAAAAAATGGAGTTATTGGGGTACTAGCCTGAAGGCGTGTCAAGGAGGCCATGTGAGTGCCATCAGTGAGTTATTGACTCAGCTAGAGGGAGCAGACCCAGAGCATGCGCCGTTGTTGGTCCAGCAGTTGCTGCAGCAAGAAAGCTTAGTTGACCTTCAAGGAACCGAGGCACTCCGTGCCTCACGGGCACTCGCAATTTTCGCCGGACCACAACAGTTGCCAATCGCTGGGGAGTTAGCCGGACGGGCTCATCAAGCGGGGGTGCCTGGAGCCGGAGCTTTGTTCG
>JASMKJ010000092.1 GCA_030749275.1 Acidimicrobiales bacterium | reverse complement strand
GCAGACTTGGTGGCTTCCTCCGCGACATCGACGGGCTATTGCTCAACCATGGGCACAGCCACAACCATGAACTCGCTGACTGAAGCACTCGGCATGCAGCTCCCTGGGTCCGCAGCGATACCTGCTCCGTACCGCGAGAGGGCACAAATCGCCTACAAGACAGGTCTACAGATAGTGGATCTTGTTCAACAGGATGTGCGTCCATCAGACATCATGACTCGAGAGGCATTTGAGAATGCCATCGTGGTCAATTCGGCTATTGGCGGTTCGACTAATGCTCCTATTCACCTAAACGCTGTCGCTCGTCATCTCTCAGTCCCGCTAGACAACAACGACTGGCAAAAACTGGGCTTACACGTGCCGCTAGTGGTCAATATGCAACCTGCGGGTGAGTACCTCGGCGAAGACTATTTTCACGCTGGGGGTGTGCCTGCAGTCGTGAACCAGTTGATGAACGCGGGGCTGTTGCCACACCCAGACGCTCTAACCGTCAACGGTGCGACCATTGGCGATAACTGCTCTGGTGCCGAGGTACTCGATACGAAAGTTATTTGGCCCGTGGAGGCGCCGCTGGTGGTCGATGCTGGATTCGTTCATCTTTCAGGAAACCTCTTCGATAGCGCCATTATGAAAACAAGTGTGATCAGCGAAGAATTCCGAACTCGGTATCTTTCCAACCCTGATGATCCCGATGCTTTCGAAGGGAAAGCAGTTGTCTTCGAGGGACCAGAGGATTACCACAGTCGTATTGACGACCCCTCTCTGGAAATCGACGAAAATTCGATGCTTATCATTCGAGGCGCAGGCCCCATCGGGTATCCGGGGGGCGCTGAAGTTGTCAACATGCAGCCTCCATCAGCCCTGCTGGTCAGGGGTGTGCATTCGTTACCCTGCATCGGCGATGGGCGGCAATCGGGAACATCTGGTTCGCCGTCAATCCTCAATGCCTCGCCGGAAGCAGCAGCTGGAGGGGGACTGGCGATTCTCAAAACCGGCGACCAGATCCGTATTGATTTGCGACTTGGAACAGCCAACATGTTGATTTCGGAAAAGGAACTGGAGGAGAGGCGGCGCGACCTCGAAGAGTCAGGTGGCTTTCAATTCCCCGAAAGTCATACCCCCTGGCAAGAGATTCAACGCGATATGGTCGGACAGTTCGACGAAGGAATGGTGTTGAAACCTGCCGTGAAATATCAGGACACTGCCCGCACTTTTGGACCCCCGCGAAACAACCATTAGAGGTCAAGTGCTATTAGCCATCTTTTTGCTGTTAATCGGTCTCGTTGTACTCGTAAGAGCCGGCCCCCTCTTCGTTGATGGTGCAGTTCAATTAGCACGGTCACTCAACATCAGTTCGGTGGTTATCGGGGCAATTGTTCTGGGTTTCGGAACTTCAGCACCAGAACTGGTGGTATCTACCATTGCGGCATCGCAAGGCGACCCGGCGTTGGGGGTCGGCAATATCGTCGGCTCTAATGTCGCGAATCTCTCCCTGGTGTTAGGTGTCGCGGCGCTGGTAACTCCCATAGCCCTGACATCTTCCATAACGAGAAGGCAAGCACCACTGTCCATTGCCGCAGTAATAATTTTCGCTCTATTGGTTTGGACCGGTAACGAATTAACGAGAGGCGAAGGCGCGGTCTTGTTGATTCTCCTTGTGGTCGCGATGATCGTGCTGATTAAAACTCCAGCAGACAACGTGCTGCCCCAACTAGCCGCTCAACAAACTTTGGGTCGGAGTTTGCTGTTCTCACTACTGGGATTAGGTGGAGTTCTCATAGGCGCCCAACTCACCGTTTCAGGTGCAACGAGACTTGCCGATGCGTGGGGTCTCAGCGGCGGTTTTATTGGATTTTCCATTGTCGCTTTAGGAACCTCCTTACCCGAGTTAGTCACCGCCGTCGCCGCAGCACGAAAGAAAGAAGCCGGACTCATAGTGGGCAACCTTTTCGGGTCCAATCTCTTCAACGGTTTGGCCGGCGGGGCCGCTATCGGTCTAGTCGACGCTGGGTCAATCACCGACGCAAGACTCACCGGAGGTGGTCTAGTCGCGATGGTTGGTGCTGTTGGTTTCGCTTACGTGCAGGGCGCACGGAAACGACGTATCGGAAAGGTCGACGCTTTGTTGCTGCTCGCCATTTATGCCGCGGCGATGCTGTGGTTAGGTATCGGTTGATGCCCTCTCGTTAGGCCTCGTTTAACTTCTCTCACGTAGGCTCAACTGTGTTCGTCGGGTTTTCAGTTCTAGACCACTCAAGATAGGAGCAAGAATGTCAACGACAGTCATCACGGGCGCAAACCGAGGTATCGGACTGGAATTGGTGCGTCAATGCATCCAACGTGGCGACAAAGTCATAGCTGGTTGCAGAAACCCAGATGAGGCTCAAGAGCTCCAGAGCCTTGAACCAGCGAATCTGTTGGCCATCGACGTTGGAGAGGAGGAATCAGTTCGCTCCTTCAGCCAAGCAATAGATGAACGAGTGGCTCTCCTGATTAACAACGCTGGTACAAGCATCACGAATCTGGGTTTCCAACGCGAGGACGTGGGAGTTATGGAGGCACCCGTCGACTTGACGCTCGACATGATCAGAATCAATGGCCTCAGCGCGGCCACCGTAACCAGAAGCCTCTCGGACCATTTCGACTCAGGGAGTCAAGTGGTCAACATCACTAGCCAAATAGGTTCAATGGTCGTTGGGGCAAATTTCAACGACTTGCCATATGCGGCATCCAAGGCAGTGATGAACATGGTTACAGTGCAACTGGCCACACAACTCAAAGACAAAGGCGTTTCGGTGGTCGCCTTTCATCCAGGATGGGTGAGAACCGATATGGGTGGTTCAAGTGCTGACATAAGCGTCGAAGAATCAGCGAGCGGGATTCTTGCCACGTTGGAAACGTTTCCACATCAAGACACTGGAGCCTTCTTAAGGTGGGATGGCTCGGTTCATCCTTGGTAACTGAACAAGATCGATTTGAACAGCCTAAGATCGCTCGCCGTGCGCACGGTTCAAATCGAGGCCAGCGACGGTCTCCGTCTGGTAGCTGACGAATGGGGTGACCCTTCAAGTCCGTCAGTGTTGATGTGTCACGGCGCTGGACAAAATCGATATGCGTGGAAATCTTCTGCCGAAATCTTGTCAGAGCGCGGGTGGTTCGTGACCACGCTCGATGCGCGAGGCCATGGCGACAGTGATTGGTCGCCTGGACACAAGTATGACTCGGAAGACATCGGTCGAGATATTGCCGCTGTACTCGAGAGATTCGACTCCCCCCCGGCCATAGTGGGCGCTTCGATGGGTGGGATGGCAAGCCTCGCCGCTCAGCGCGCTTCACAACGTCAGCTGTACAAAGCGGTGGTTCTGGTCGACATTACCCCTCACTTCGATATGGAGGGTGCTAGCAAAATCATCGACTTTATGTCCGGCAACCCTGACGGTTTCGCCAGTCTCGAAGACGCGGCAGACACGATCTCTGCCTACAACCCTCACCGCACTCGCCCGTCAAATCCTTCGGGGTTGGCCCGGGTCTTGCAACAGCGGGAGGATGGGCGCTGGGTATGGAAGTGGGATCCCGCTTATGTCACTTCCAAACCCGGATTCGATACCGGCGACCCGTCGGTCTTAGCGACCCATATGGAACGCGTCAGCAAGGTCATGACCGAGGGCATGCTTTCTACTACCGTTCCGATACTTCTTGTGCGGGGAGGACAATCGGAACTCGTTACTCCCGAAGCGGTCAAGAGCTTTCTCGATTTGGTACCTGATGCAGAATTCGTAGATGTAGCTGGCACGGGCCACATGGTCGCTGGTGATGACAACGACGCATTTACCGAAGCCGTTGCCGCATTCTTAGCTCGCCATCACCCAGTCACCCCTTAAGCAGAGCTTCTAGCTATATGAGGGATCCGATGGGGCCCCACGCGCCCCATCAGCGCTGCTGATAAACGCATCGGTCATCTCTTCCATGAGCTTTTGCCGGAGAGGTTCATCTGTCCGGGACAACTCAGTTCTTTCTAAAGGGTCCTCCAACTTGTCGAACAACATTTGGTGTCCGTCGCTGTTGCGCGTGTAGCGCGCTTCTTTGGTTACCAATGTTCTTGTTTTGGCTGGAGCCGACATTCGCGAAGCAAGCAATTCAGGGAAGTCTTCCTCAACGAGAACATGTTCTCTGACAGATGCCTGCGGATCGTTCAATATTGGAACGAGGCTGACCCCTTGAATACCGTCGTACACTTCGACGTCACAGAGTTCCATCAAGGTGGGGCCGAGATCCATACTGCAGGCCAATGACTCTGTTCGTCCTTGTTTGAATCCTGGTGCGGCGATGAGCATGGGAACTTGTTGCGTTCCGCGAAAGGGCATAGATCCCTTGAGCATCAGACCATGTTCACCCATCATGTCGCCATGGTCAGAAGTGAAAACGATGATGGTCTCTTCAAGCTTGCCCAGCCGATCCAACGTTGCTATGACTCGACCGACTGCCTCATCAATCATCCCAATCATCCCGTAGGTCGCTGCTATCGCTTCACGGACTAGCCCATGATCACCTCCCACTCCGCAGGGCTGCACCCAGACGCGCTGGTCACTTGGATGTCGGCCGTGAGCCTGTTGAAGGTGCCGCGGCAAGAAGTCAGGTGGGTCATCGACGGATTCCGGCAGACTCATTTCAGATGCCTGGTACTGATCGAACCAATGCCCCGGCGGTGCCATCGGGTGGTGAGGGTCAGGAAATGAGGACCAAGCTAGAAAGGGGCGATCTTGACTCACAGCCTCTTCAATAAAGGCGATCGTCCGGTCGGCAACAAACGTCGTCGAATGAAGTTCTGGCTCGTATGGGGCTCGGTATATCTGCCACCAACTTTTCGACCTGTCGAGGGCGGGTGACTCATCTGTCATAGGAACAACAAGGTCTTCGTGCCGCCCACCCTTTTCTAGCGCCCAGGTCAAGTGATGTCCGCGAACAGAAGATCCGTGTTCAAGACTGAATTCGACATGATCAAAGCCGTAATAGTCTTCGATGGGCGAAGTCTTTCCATCCAAATACTCTTCGAAATCTTCAAGGCAGTCCCACCCAGACTGATGGTGAGCTGTAGACAAAACTCCGCTAGCTCTCACTGGCACAACCGAGTTGCGGCTGGGCCCGTGTTGAAGGTGAGACTTACCTATGAGGCCGGTACGATAGCCCGCTGCTCGGAATCGACGGACGAAGGTATTCGAATGCCAGTCGAGTGAACGGTCGTTGAAGATGCATCCGTGAGCACTCGGAAGCCGTCCTGTCATTATGCTCGACCGGTTCGGCATACATATTGGATTAGCTACCCACCCATCATCGAAAACCATCCCCATTTGAGCGACAGCGTCAAGGTTGGGGGTGCGCACAATTTCGTTGCCCATGAATCCCACATGGTCGGCGCGTTGCTGGTCGGTAATAAAAAACAAGACATTTGTCACACGGCCATAATTACCTACCGCACGCGCGCAGCGCGGCAATTGCTAGGTGATCGTGGGATTCTTTCTTCTCCATGCGAGAAGAACTGGTAGTCCCATTGCCGCAAGAACCGCAGCTCCATAAAAGGCCGCGACGGTTGTGCCGCTGAGCCATGCAACGACCCCCAGTACCGGACCGCCAATTCCTCCCGACAATTCAAAGAACATAGTGAATGTGCTGGTCGCTTGAGCACGTTCGTTGGCAGGCACGCCGTCAACGGCCGCAACCATGAGGGCGGGGAATAGCAGGGATCCCCCGATCGCCAATATTGCCGCCCCTACAAACATCCCCGGTCGAGTCACAAAGCTGCCCATCACTACCATGCCGATAGACGAACCCATTAGGGCAATAGCCGCGGTCCTAGTTGTGCCGAGGGTGTCCGGCAGACGACTGCACAGAAGTCGCAGGACCAAGACCAGCAGTCCGTAGAGCGCATAAATCGGTCCGACATCACCCAGAACACGTTCATCCATGAGCTTAGGCATGAACCCGTGCAACGCAGGAAAGGTCATGATTCCTAGGGCCATCACTACTCCCGGCCAAATAGCCGAGCGATACAAGAGCGAACTGGTACCTGAGGTCTGGACCTCTGTCGAATCAACTTCCTGACCTCGGACGAAATCTGGCAGCCAGCACGCAACGATGGCAGCTAGGCCCATGCATAGGCCACCAACGACAAACCCACCGTCGAAACCCCAGCGACCTACTGCCCATTCTCCTAGCCAAGGACCGAAGGCCATCCCTCCGTATATCGCGACAGAGAAGTAGCTTGCCGCTTCCCCTCTCCGGTGTTCGGGTGCAAGGTCGGTTGTGAGGGTGACGGTTCCGACGAAAAAGGCGCCTTGTACCGCACCCATGAGAAGACGTGCCATCAGTAGAGCGAAGTAGCTATCTACAAGTGCGTGCGCCGCTAACACCCCGGCTGTCACAAAGGAGCCCCCGGCGACTAACAAGCGCCGACCTCTTCGGTCACCTAAGCGTCCTATCCACGGACGAGCGAGGACCGCTGAAAAGGAGAACACTCCTAGGGCTAAGCCCACTTCAACATCCCCGCCGTTCAGATCGCTCACGACGAATCGGGCGACGGTTGGAATAACTGATGAAAATCCCAGGGCAGAAAACAACGCTGAGAGACATAGAACGCCGAAGTGGGGTGTCAGAAGACGTTGATCCGGTATTTGGTTGTCTTTCAGCTCTTCATCTTGACGCACCGCGAAAACTGCGGGGCGGCGTTCCTCATGGATCACTATGACTTTCGTTGGTTAGTCGACTTGTACCGGTGGTGTGGTTTCGCTGAACTTTTCCCACACAACTTCATCGGGCACCGCCATGACTTTCTGTAGCACACCAGGCGGATATTGCATATGGGGTTTAGCTTCGTCGAACGGCGGGTTTGGAAGTGGATCGTCTAATTGCTGGAATTGGCTGGGGCTCTTGAGTTGCTCCATCTCTCTTTCATCAATGCCGCAGAGGTCACGGACTTCGGGATCCACCCACGCCTCAGCGTCGATATTGCTACCGACACAAATTTCGAGACTGAGACCTTCAGGTCCTGCGAAATACATGGACTGAATGAAACCATGATCCAAAGGCCCCAGGACCTGAATTCCGTGTGATCGAATTCGATCGCGCAGCTGAAGAAGCTCATCTAGATCATCGACGTTGAAAGCTACGTGTTGCATGGCTCCTCTGGTGACCGGTTCTCCCCCGTTGCCTGCATGAGTTATCCCCCACTGAATCTCTTCGGCGTTATCGGGGTGTTCAACAAACGCTACATAGGAGCTCTCGGAGAGTTCAGCAAAGCCGTGATAGCAGCCACTAACGCCGTGCATCCAATAGAGGGCCTTAGTAGGGCATCCGAGCACCTCCGCAAAAAAGGTGAGCTGCGCTTTCATGTCGTTCGTGGAGATAGCCAAATGGTTAACGCCGTTTGGGTGAAGAGCCATGTCTTTATGGTAGGCCTCCCAACGATCATCTAGCTATTGGGACCCTCTCGGGCATACAAGCGCTAGCAATCCAATGCAGGCGAACCCATGTAGGCCATAGGCTGGCGGTTATGTGGATTCGCCTACGTCAAATCGCAGTGGTCACTTCAGATCTCTTACAGACATCTCTTGATGTTCAAACAGTTCTGGGCGTTGAGGCTTGCCATATTGATCCAGGGGTTGGAGTCTTCGGGTTAAAGAACACTCTCTGGCCTATTGGAAACCAGTTCTTGGAGTGCGTCACGCCAATCGCAGCCGATACGGCTGGTGGACGTTACATCGAGAGGAGGGGTGGCGACACCGGTTACATGGTCATTAACCAAGTCGACGATGTTTCTTCTCGGATACACCACGTTCAGGAGCTGGGAGTACGAATTGCGAATCATATGGAGTACGACAAGGCCGGATTCGAAGGCATCCAGTTACATCCCGCGGACACTGGTGGAAGTTTTTTTGAAATGGATCAGATGAAGGTCGAGGGGTCCGAGGAAACGGGCGGGCCTTGGTGGCCAGCGGGCTCTCAGTGGTCAGATTTTTCTCGGACTGAACGGGTGAACGGGATCTCGGCGGCTGAACTGCAAGCCGTAGAGCCGGA
>JASMKJ010000091.1 GCA_030749275.1 Acidimicrobiales bacterium | reverse complement strand
GGCAGATGAAGTCCATCAAATGAGGATCGCTCAGCGAACTATCGCCGCGTGGACCGACAGTGGGTCGACGCGATCTGCTACTGGTGATCTCCCGATTTAACCTTTAGAGCGCCGCGCCAATGACCGCCGCCGCCGCCGCGGAACCCGAGCTGCTCATGGGGGCACCCATTCTCGCCAATGTTGCCTCGATGGTGCCCAGTGTGCCGAGAATCATCGGAGGATTCAGATGACCCATGTGGCCGATTCTGAAGGCTCGATTGGCAAATTCGTCCAGACCTATGCCGAGTGTCAAACCGGCATCAGCCTCGGCTATTCGGCGTAGTTCGGCCGCGTCGATATCACCTGTCAGAATTGTGGTGACGGAATTAGACCGTGACTGCGGTTCCGCGACATTGAAAGAAAATCCATTTGGGGCATGCCAAGCGTCGACGGCGGCGCGGACTGCATCAGCCAAAATTCTGTGCCTTTCCCAAACGTTTTCAAGGCCTTCCTCAAACAACATGTCAAGAGCCTCGCGCATCGCCCACAGATGTTGAATTGGTGGAGTACCGCAATAGATCTTGTAGTGCTGGTCGGGATTAGATCTGGGTTCCCAATCAAAGTATCCGCTTCTCAGATTGGCCTTCTCGTGCGCCGCTAGGGCTTTCTCGCTTGCAAAAACAAACCCGAGTCCGGGCGGGACCATCAACCCTTTCTGGGTAGCCGCGACAGTAATGTCAGCACCCCATTCATCATGTTCGTAGGATTCACACCCCAGCGAAGCAATGCAATCGACCATGAGAAGCGCAGGATGATCCGCGGCATCCATAGCTTCGCGAATCGCTTGAATATCATTTCGTACCGACGTCGCCGTATCTACCTGCACCACCATCACCGCAGCTATTTCTTTGGAGATGTCTGCCTTGAGGCGCTCTTCAAGCGCTTCAGGGTTCACCGGGTCGGGGTGACTTCCAGACAGAATCTCGACCTTCACCCCAGACACTTCAGCCATCTCTCCCCATCCGACAGCGAAAGTTCCTGACTCAAGAACAAGTACCTTGTCCCCTCGCGAAAGCGTGTTACTTATGGCCATTTCCCATGCCCCGTGCCCGTTGGAGACACTGATAAATACCGGTTGTTCGGTTCGCGCGATCTTGCGCAGGTCGTCTTGGACGCTGAACGAAACCTCGATCAGATCTCCCTCATAAATGTTGGGCATCGGTCGATGCATCGCAGCCAACACACGATCAGGAATTACCGACGGACCTGGGATAGAGACCATCGGGCGGCCATAACTCAACGACATTTCATTACCCCAACTAACCAGTAGCTCTCTGCGTCTCCGAAGGGTACCTCCCCCGGGAGTCACACCGACGAGATGTCTCGAGTTAACACCAAGCGCTTATGGGTTCTAATGTGTGGGGACCGCAGCAGAAGATAAATGGGGGATCCTGTGACCGACGCATTACTTCACGGCTTCAGCTTGCCAAGCAAAGCTGAAACTGACTTCATCAACATAGTCGGCGCAAAAGATTGCACTTTGGTTGACGACCAAGGAAAGCAGTACCTGGATGCCATGGCGAGCTTGTGGTTATGCCAAATCGGCCATGGAAACGCAAAAGTGATTAACGCCATAAAAGACCAACTTGATCAACTGCAGACCTATAACACTTTTGACCCATTCACCAATACTCCTGCCATTCAGGCAGCAGAAGCGATACGAAGAGTCAGCCCTCACCCTAATGGCCGAGTTTTTTTGGGCTGCTCAGGCTCGGAGGCTATAGATAGCGCTCTGAAACTCGCCCGGATGTTTCATCAACGTCGTGGAGATTCTGATCGGCAAATCATCGTTCGAAGAACCGCCGGGTACCACGGTGTCAACGTGGGCGGAACCAGTGTTCAAGGGATCGAAGCTAATCGGGTCGGCTGGGGTGATCTGCTACCGCACGTCGTAGAAGTTCCCAACGATGACATTGAGGAAGCAGCGAGCCTATTCGCAGAGCACGGGTCGCGGATTGCTGCAGTCATTTGTGAGCCGGTTCAAGGTGCCGGCGGCGTCATCGTGCCCCCAGATGGGTACTTGGCTGGGCTAAGACGACTTTGCGATCAACATGGCTCTTTGCTGATCTTCGACGAAGTCATCTGCGGATTCGGTCGCACTGGACAGTGGTTCGCAAGTCAAACGTTCGATGTCACTCCGGACATGTTGACCTTTGCCAAGGGAGTCACCTCAGGCTATCTGCCACTTGCAGGGGTGATTATTTCTGAAGTTCTCAGTCGCGAACTAGTTAGCGACGAAACGGCGAAGTTGATGCACGGCTACACCTACTCAGGTCATCCAACCGCTGCAGCAGCAGCTGTTGCGAATCTCGAGGTGATTGAAAGTGAAAATCTCGTTCAAGAAGCGCAACGTATCGGCGATCAAATGTGTGCAGGGTTTCAGGCTCTACTTGGTGACGAGACAATCAAAAGCTTTAGAGGGATCGGCGGGATCTGGGCATGCGAGATAGGTAAAGACTCCATTCCGGCCAGAGATGCAATGATCAGCAACGGTGTCGTATGCCGCGGTATCGGTGAGGCTCTTGCGTTCTGTCCTCCGTTGATCATCACCGATGACGAAATCGGAAGGATTTTCGACACGCTGAGTGACGTGTTGCGAGCAAGTTAACTAGCTCAATTTCTCAACAGGGACACTTGTTAGGGGCCGTCGGCGATTCGTTCGTGGTGATGGATCACTTCGTCAATTACAAACCGCAAGAATTTTTCGGAAAACTCGGGGTCAAGGCCCGCTTCCTCTGCCAGTTTGCGTAGACGCTTTATCTGCTCTTGTTCGCGCGTTGGGTCCGCTGCCGGCATTCCCGCCTGGGCCTTATATTGGCCCACGGCTTGAGTGATGCGAAATCGCTCCGCAAGCATGTGTATCAAGGCAGCATCGATGTTGTCGATGCTTTTTCGAAATTGTGAAAGTTGATCATCACTCATCGCTTAAGTTTCTAGTCGCTGGAAAGCCGTCGGGCATCCGTTTAATCAACATCCTGCCTCTATTGGCCGAACGGGGTGATCTAGTGCTAGGCCATGGCGGTGACCGATACAAACATTCGCCTCGCTAGCGCCGCCGATGCAACCACCATTTTCAACTTCATTCAGGCGTTGGCCATATATGAGCGGGAACCCGACGCTGTAGAGGCCACCCCTGAATCCATCGGCCAGCAACTGGAATCCGACCATCCTCCGTTTGAATGCTTATTGGCGGAGGTAGAGGGAGAGCCTCGCGGGTTCGCTCTTTTCTTCCATAACTATTCGACGTGGCGCGGTAAGCAAGGCATCTATCTTGAAGACCTTTTCGTTCCTGAGAATTATCGGGGCGAAGGTATCGGCAAATTGTTGCTGGCTACGTTGGCGAGGATCGCTGTAGAACGTGACTGCCCACGATTGGAGTGGCAGGTTCTTGACTGGAACCAGACAGCCATAGATTTTTATGAATCGTTGGGTACCAAGGTCATGAAAGACTGGCTCCCTTGCAGGCTCACTGATCAAGAACTCAGCAAGCTTGCCGATCAGGGGGCTACGGTCGAGACACGATGAATGACGAATACAACTTAAGAGGCAAAGTAGCGATCGTTGGGGTTGGTGAGACGACCTACTACAAGCACGGTCAGTCCCCGGACCCGGAGTTCGTTCTGGTCCTCAAGGCAATCCTGGCTGCGTGTGAGGACGCCGGAATTAGTCCCAAAGAGATCGACGGGTTTTGCTCTTACTCCAATGACCGAAACGACCCCCCGCGTCTCGCCAACGCGTTAGGAATTCCCGAACTTCGATACTCCAATATGCAGTGGACTAGTGGAGGTGGAGGGGCCGCTGCAGCGGTGCAAAATGCCGCGGGTGCCGTCGTAGCGGGTTCGGCGAACGTCGTTGTGGCCTACCGAGGTCTAGCCCAGGGACAGTTTGGACGTTTTGGACGAAGTGGCGGGTCGCGACCGGTGAGTGGACCCGCTGCGTACACGCTGCCGTACGGAATGATGAGTGCCGCACAAATGTACGCAATGCGCACTACGAGGTTCATGCACGAACATGGCGTTGGGAGGGGCGCAATGCGTGCGATCGCAATGGCCTGCTACCACCATGCTCAAAACAACCCCCGCGCTGTTATGCAGGGCAAAACCTTGGACGCTGAAACCTACGATTCTTCGCGGTGGATTACCGAACCGTATCGACTGTTCGATTGCTGTCTGGAGAACGACGGCGCAGCCGCCATGATCGTTACTCGAACAGATCGCGCAAAAGACTTAGCGAAAGCACCGGCTCTGGTGCTAGCCGCACAGCAGAGCGGTGGACATCGTTCAGGGGCGACGGCAGAAAACGCTACAGATTATGTGACTTCAAGTTTCAAGCCGGCCGTCAAACATTTGTATGAACAAGCCGGCATTGGGCCCACGGACATTGATGTTGTTCAAAGCTACGAAAATTTCACCGGCGGGGTCGTAATGAGCCTGATTGAACATGGTTTGTGTACTTACGAAAATGCTGACGAAGTACTGACCTTTGACAACCTTCGAGCTGACGGAGGCAATCTGCCTCTCAACACAAGTGGTGGAAACCTTGCCGAGTGTTACATGCATGGCCTAGGTCTTCAGATCGAAGCTGTAAGGCAAGTGCGAGGCGAATCTTGCAATCAAGTCGATGACGTCAAAGTCGCACTCGCTAACGCCGGACCGATGGTCGCTGTTGCTTCAACCGCTCTTTATGGGACCGAGGAGGTCGTCGGATGAGTCGATCCACAGATGAAGTCCACCTCCCGGGGCTGAGACAACCCGCAGCAGCAAACGATGGGCTCGACACCCCATTTTGGGAAGGGACCCGAGCTCACGAGTTACGGGTTCAACGCTGCAAAGAATGCGAACTCCACCAGTGGGGCCCCGAGTGGATGTGTCACGCATGTAACTCGATGGAACTCGAGTGGGTGGCTGTGGAACCAGTCGGAAACATCTACAGCTGGCAACGCCCACACCACCCAGTCCATCGAGCTCTCTCCGAACGTGGGCCGTACATCATTGTTTTGGTCGAATTACCCCACGCTGACAACATCCGAATGGTTGGAAACCTTCTCGGTGATCCGCTACAAGAAGTTGAGATCGGGACACCAGTGTCAGTGGTTTTCGAAGACCGCGACGGGGACCCTGACTTCACTTTGGTGCAATGGGAAGTTACCTGAACTAGTTGAGGTCAAAAAGTGTGACGGCCGACCTTTGGTCGACCGTCACAAAATGCATTTAGGGTTTTGGCCAGCTCTTAGCCGGTTATCGCATCCAATGTCTCTTCGCTCGGAGCAAAGTAGAACGATCCTGATGCCGGATTCGAAAAATCGGTGATCGCGTCGCGAACCCCGTTCGCGGCATCGAGGCCGTACATCATCCGCAACCGTTCTCTCAAAGGAGCCTGATCCTTACAGAAGGCCATGAAGTAAAGGCCCACGGTGCCATCATGGAAGGCGTAGGGAGTAGACCGGCGCGCGATCTCATTTCGCTTCGCTGAAGCCTCATCTCCATGGTTACCGTCTTCACGAAGTTCGACGTGACTGAGGTGGCTGTAGGGCTCTTGGGTGTCGGTCTTTTCGATACCCGGGAACTTCTTTCTACCAAAGTTCTTCTCTTGCTGGTCATCTGACAAAGCGTTCCAACCATCGAGATCGTGTACCCATCTTTGAGCGATGATGTGGCTTCCGCCTGCACCAGGGTCACCGTCGGGGACGATAGCTACAGCTGGCTGATCCTCATCGTCGGGATTGCCAGTGCCGTCTTTGAAGCCGGTCATATCGAGAGAGTCACCGTAGATGAAGGTCGGGGTCTCACGGGCTACCGCCATATGGCCTCCGAGTGCAGTACGAGCGTCGTACTGGGCTTTCCAAACCTTGTCCTTGTCATCATGGTTGAGCCACAACAGCAGCTCTTCTTGGGTTCCCTTTGCTTGACGTCCCGAACCGTCATCAGACTCCACTGTTTCGTAGGTCTGAAAGTCTTCGGGGACGTCGTCGGTTAGATCCGGTAATAGCCCAGGGCCAAATCCGAGGGTGAGATTAATATCCTCGGCGGCACAAGCGGCTCGAAGGTCTTTCAGTGCTGACTTAATCGCACCCAAATCCGCGCCCTCTGTGCGGCTCAAGTGCACGTACCACTGATTTTGACCCATTCCATTAAAAATGGCTCTTTGAGGTGTCGCCATCTTCGCTCCTTCGTGCTGGTGAGTGTTCTGGATCGTAGGCTACTTTGTCATCCTCGTCAGCACCCATCAAACAAATCTTTCATGAACCTTCAGTCGCGGTATGTCAGTATTGACTATGGCTGCTTATTCCACCGAACTTCCACTTCGGACAGATCTCAACGATGCCCACGAAGAGATGGCACAAAGGTGGGCAACCACTGGGCTGTGGTGGTCAGGAGCGGAGCGGCTAGCCATAGTTGAAGAGGTTCGCAACGCACGAGACTCTGAGCGACTAGCCCCCTGGGAATCCCCTAGCCAAATCGACGGACTTGTCTCCGACGACCACGTTTTACCGGCCGCCGCCGTGGACGCAATTTGGCGCATCACTAACCACCCAGGAACACTGACGGCCGAATGGCATGCTTCTATTTTGGGTCAAGGCCTGCACCCAGAGGCGTATGTGGAACTGGTCGGAGTCGTAGCCCAGGCCAACGCAGTTGACCGGTTCGCCGACGCACTGAACTTGGAACGGGTCCAACTACCGGACCCATCTCATGCGCAGCCCGCTAGGTCAAGCGACCCTTCTGTCCAAATCGCTTCACACTGGGTACCGACAGCCAAAATCAAAGGACCGAACGTGGTGAAAGCTTTGAGCGCTGTCCCCTTTGAGAACGAGTCGATGCAACTTTTATCGTCAGTGCAATACGTGCCACTCGGAGACCTACTGTCAGATCTTGTTTCAAACCAAAATTCGCTTTCCCGGCTGCAAATTGAAGTCCTAGCTGCGAGAACTTCCAAACTCAACGAGTGCTTTTACTGAACGACCAGTCACGCCTTACTGCTCGGTCTGAGTGGAATGAATCAAGATGCAGAGGTCACTTTCGAGGCCATCGACAACTCAGAATCAGGTAATGGCGGAGTTGAGCACGGCGCTCTGCTTTCTCGCCTATGTGAAGCGATCTACAACGAGGACGGCGACCAATTGGCTTCAGTAAAGGACCAGGTCATTGAATCCGCCGGCGCCGACGTGTTGGTCGATGCAGTCGCAGTATCAGCAAACTTTTACATGATGACTCGTATCGCTGACGCTACGGGCACTCCGCTTGATGCCGGCTCAGTCGAGCCTTCCGTTCAGATTCGTCAGTTGGTGGGCGTAAATAGTTTTACTTCTCGCCGCGAAGCTCCGGCTTGACCTGCCTGTCAAACCTGACTCCGATCGTCAGAACGACACCGACAATCGCAAGTAGGCCCGACATACCTACGACCTCACCGAACGTGGGCACGAAGACTTCCGGCGCGGTCACGTCTTCGACATTTAACGTTTGGGCCCGCCTGTCGCGCAGCCCAACAAAGGCGGTGTTCCAAACTGCGAGCCCCGCTACGAGTCCCGCTGTACGTACCATTTGCGTCATACCCCCCGCGACTCCCTGCTGTGAACGCGGTATCGAAGCCATAACAAAACTCATATTCGGTACCTGAAAGCTTCCGAGTCCAACCCCAACCAGACAAAGAGCGGCGACCAACGCGAACATTGGGGTGTCGGAGTCGATTCGACTGAACAAAACGAGTCCTACGCCCTGACAAGCAAGTCCAAATCGGGTGAGGCTTAGCAACCCCAGGCGCTCGATCATTCGACCTGTCAGCCACGCTGAAATAGCAGTACTGGTCGGAGCGATTCCCAGAATCAGTCCACCTGAAATAGGCCCATGACCTCTGACATCTACAAGTAGATACGGTCCGAGAAACCAAATACTGAACATCGAGGCATTGGCGAGAGCGTTCAGCAAATTGGCTCGTCCAAAACCGGGCTTCCGAAACAACGACATATCAACCAACGGAAGGGAGGCCCGCTTTTCAACCGAGTAAAAGACCACCAATGTCACCGCTGCGATACCAGCCAAGATGATCGTCGTCGGCGTCAACCACCCCCAACTCAAACCGCGACTCGCGACGAACAAGGTCAACCCCAATCCGATGGCAAAGGTCACTGCTCCCGCCAGATCAAGAGGCTGTTTGCCTCTAATTTCAGTTTTCTTGTGGAGTCCTGAAATCAGAGCGAGGAGCAAAAGAACCCCCATATAGGGGACTCGAAAGGCGTAAACCGACGGCCAGTCCCATATCTCAAGCAGCAGGCCCCCTATGGGCGCGCCGGCAGCGAGACCGGTTGCGGTGATCATCGCGAAAACCCCTAAGGCTCTTGGCTGATGTTCTTCACGAACAGACAGGGTTACGAGGGCTGGGGCTGTACCCAAAACAAGGGCCATTGATGCTCCTTGACTCATTCGCGCCAGCAAGAACAGCGCGAAAGAAGGAGCGAGGGCGCACCCCACGAAAGCCAGCCCTTGGGTCACGATGCCCAGGAGCATTATTCGGCCATGACCGAAGCGGTCTCCTAAACGTCCGGCAGGGAGCAACAACACCGAGTAGGTGAGAACAAAGCTGACGACTACCCACTGGATTTGGGAGACGTCAATGTCAAATGCAGCGGTGATCGCCGGGAACGCGATATTGACTGAAGTGTCAAGGCCGCTAAGCAACCCACCTAAACAAGCAACGATGAAGGGGCCACGAATCTTCACTCAATTAACTCTCAGCTGCCGCCTTCATGCCTTCAAGGGTTGCAGTGATGCTTTCTCTGGCGTTGGCAGCGCGCGATTGCACCTCATCGTCTCCGTGTTCAACCATCAAAGGAGAGAGGTTCATTAACGCCCACGACTCAGTCAAGGTTGTGCCCTCCCCATTTGGTTCGAGGTCATAGCGCCAATGCACAAAGTTGAACGCCGTGCCTCCCGTCACAAACGCAAAGGTTTGGGTCTCTTCACGTTCAATAATCTCAACTAACGCCTTCCATTCATCGTCGCCTCGGCGGTTGATACCTACGAATTCGTCTCCTACTTCGCCCGTGCCCGGTACCCCATCATCCTTCTTGCGCCAGTAGCCGCCGGTATTCTCAGAACTCCACTCTCCATATCGCTCCATGTCGGTCACTAAAGACCAGACGGTCTCAGGCGATGCGTTGATTTCGATCGACTCGCTGTGGCTCATTATTGGTTCGCTCATGACGGAGAGTCTGACAGGCCGAGCGCCTGACTGCTAACGATCAGCTGGTGGTCTTCAGACGAACTGATCCAAAAAGTCCAATACGAGTCGGTTTGTCTCATCCACAGCTTCAAGTTGTACCCAATGGCCGGGTCCTTCGATCACGTGCACCGATCGAAGATCATCGAAGTGTTCGGCACCCGTTCGGCCGCCCGTCATGCGTCGCACCGGGTCTTCTGAACCAGTAATGAAGATCGATGGTTGAACAATTTTCTTCCCTTCGAGTTCCTCTGTGTCACTAAGGAAATATGGGATGTTCCGATACCAATTCAATCCGCCTCGAAATCCTGATTCGGTGTACGCGGCGACGTAATAGTCGAGGTCTTCGTCGGTCATCCAATGCGGCAGTTCTTCCGGTGGTTCAGGAGCCGCTTCCAGCATCGTTTTCTTACCTTTCGGATCCACAGATGGCCCTGAATCTCCTGACGCCGACATATGGACGGTGAGAAGCGATTTGCGTATGTCCTGTTCGAAGTGAGCTTCAGCCCCGCCGACGTTCTCACAAAAAAACGCCCAGTAGAAGAAATTGTCTCCCCAAAACTCTTGGGTACACCAAGCCGGGTCCAGATTCCGCCCATAAGGCACCGACATCCCTACGACGGCTCGGACGCGTTCTGGATAGAGAAGCGCAACGTTCCAGCCGACTAGAGCCCCCCAATCATGAATCATCAACGCATATTCTTCATACCCGAGAGCTGTAGCTAACCCATCAATATCTGCTGCCAGGTCACGAATCCGATAGTCACCAATATCTGGCGGGCATTCACTGAACCCGTATCCGCGCTGATCAGGGACACAGACCTTCCATCCTTGGGCGACCAGTGGATCGATTTGATGGCGCCACAAATACCAGCACTGGGGCCAGCCATGCATCAAGATGATGAGCGGTCCGTCTCCTTCTACGACGCAGCGCAAGCCGACGCCGTTGGTTTCAATTACTTCAAAGTGTCGGTCCGTTAGTGACACAGAACCCTCTTTCCTCGTCAGCCACAAGCTTCGCACAGCTACTGTGCGGCAATGACCTATGAATCGATCCTTTACGAAGTCGATCAGCGCGTCGCTGTTCTAACACTGAATCGACCGGAACGTTTGAACGCTTGGAACACTCAAATGGCAGCTGAGATCGGTTCAGCGCTCGCAGCCGCTCAAGCAGATGACGAGGTCCGAGTGGTGGTGTTAACCGGCTCAGGCCGAGCCTTTTGTGCAGGGCAAGATCTTTCCGAGGGCGAAGACACTTTCGCTGACAGTCCAGACGCAAACCCCCACGAGCAGGGAACCCCTAGCACAATGCCGTGGGATCTCTCAAAACCGGTCGTCGCGGCGATCAACGGCCATGCGGTCGGTGTGGGACTGACCTTTCCCCTTACCTGTGACGTCCGTTTCGTCGCTGAGGATGCAAAGCTCCAATTTGCTTTCGTACGTCGAGGCATTGCTCCAGAATTGGGATCCACCAAGTTGCTGAGCCGAATGGTGGGCTTGCAGGTGGCGAGTGATCTACTCATGTCCGGTCGTTTTTTCTCAGGAGCCGAAGCCGCTGATATTGGATTGGCAGCACGAGCAGTGCCAAGTGGCGAAGTAGTGGAAACCGCTTTGAACTGGGCATTCGACCTAGCTGCAAACACTGCGCCAGTGTCAGTCGCCGTCACGAAAAAGATGATGTGGGAAAATTTGCTTCCCGAAATTGAAGACACTTTCCGAAAAGAACTGCGCCTTATTCCTTGGTTAGGCAGTCAACCCGATGCCGCGGAGGGTGTAATGCATTTCATGGAAAAACGCTCACCGTCTTGGTCAGGAAGCGTCCTTGAAGATACGCCTGACATTGATTTTTGAGCCACCCGGGATTGGAGCTGTTAGATCAGAACGAGGGTTGTGACAAGAACCACAGCAACGGCTGCTAACGCCCCGCCGAGACCTAAGAAAACGGCGATCATCGCCGGAACCAATGAATTGTCGTCTTCCATTGGGACTCCTCAATCCGTTTAAACAAAGCCTCACAATAGCTGATCATCCTTATTGGTCGATTCGAAAAACATGACTACATCTACTTGTGGAATTATTCGGGTCAGCGGTTTGATGTGGAAGGGAACCCAAAAGTGGATTTCGATTACAACGAAAAGACGCTCGAGCACAAGGAAAAGCTTGAAGCGTTCATGGAACAACATGTCTATCCATCTGAACGGGAACACCATGCGTTTGTGGAAGACCCGGCGAATATGTGGCAACAACCCCCAGTGGTCGAAGAACTGAAAGTCAAAGCTCAGGAAGCTGGGATTTGGAACTGGTTCCTGCCAGCGGAGTACGCCGAGTGGAGCCCGGGCTTCACGAACCTGGAGTTCGCTCCGTTAGCGGAAGTGATGGGTCGGGTTCCCTGGTCGTTTGAAGTATTCAATTGCTCGGCTCCAGACCGGGGGAACATGGAAGTGTTGGCTAAATATGGCACTCCCGAACAACAAGATCAGTGGCTTCGACCGTT
>JASMKJ010000090.1 GCA_030749275.1 Acidimicrobiales bacterium | reverse complement strand
TCTTTGGTGTCGAAGTGCCGATCCTCGGACATGAGCTAGCGGACCCTGAGAAGGGTACGGGGATCGCAATGGTCTGTACTTTCGGCGACACCACTGATGTCACATGGTGGCGAGAGCTAGAGCTTCCTGTCCGAGCAATTGTTGACCGGTCTGGTCGCATCGTCTCAGACCCCCCTGATGTGATCACCTCGCAAGCGGGGCAAGATGCCTTCAGCCAAATGGCAGGGAAAACCATTTTTTCTGCCAAGAAGGAGGTGGTGCGACTACTTGAGGAAGCAAACGAGATGATCGGCGAGCCTCGCCCGATCAATCACGCGGTGAAGTTCTTCGAAAAGGGGGACAGACCACTCGAGATCGTCACCAGTCGCCAGTGGTATATCAAGAATGGGGGTCGCGATGACGATCTCAATCGGGAGTTAATTGCTCGCGGTGATGAAATGAGGTGGCACCCGTCGTACATGCAAGGGCGTTACACGAATTGGATCGAGGGGCTGAACGGCGATTGGCTCATCAGCCGCCAACGTTTCTTTGGGGTCCCAATTCCACTGTGGTACAGAGTTGACGACAAAGGCGCCATCCTTTGGGACGAACAGCTATTTCCCGCCGAGAGCGATCTTCCTATTGATCCCTCCTCGCACGTGCCCCCAGATTTCGACGAGAGTCAACGAGGGGAACCCGGAGGTTTCGTGGGTGAGGTCGACGTCATGGATACCTGGGCAACGTCATCGTTGACACCTCAGATTGCCTGCGGGTGGGAAGAAGACGAGGATTTGTTTTCTCGAACTTTCCCCATGGATATGCGCCCCCAGGGGCACGACATCATCAGAACCTGGCTCTTCTCGACAGCTGTACGTTCTCACTTGGAAGAACATGCAGCACCATGGAGGAATTGTGCTCTTTCGGGCTGGATTCTGGATCCAGACCGAAAAAAAATGTCCAAATCCAAAGGCAACGTCGTTACTCCAACAGGCCTGCTAGATCAATACGGGTCAGACGCTGTCAGATACTGGGCGGCCAACGGCCGACCCGGAACAGACACTGCCTTTGATGAAGGGCAAATGAAGATCGGTCGCAGGCTGGCAATCAAAATTTTGAATGCGTCAAAGTTCACTTTGGCCCTTGCCGCTGATTGTGAACCTGATCTCGACTTGGTTTCTAACCCACTAGATCAGGCACTCTTGTTGAAACTCGCCGATCTTATTGAGACTACGACCACCGCATTTGAAGACTTTGACTATGCGCGTGCACTTGAAAAGACTGAGAAATTCTTTTGGCGTTTCACTGACGACTACGTCGAGTTGGTGAAAACCCGTGCCTATGGAAGTCGGGGGCCCGACGAGGCCCTGTCCGCCCATGTCGCACTATCTGTGACACTGGACGCTCTGTTGCGTCTCTTTGCTCCCTTCCTCCCGTTCGTAACGGCGGAGGTTTGGTCGTGGTCACATGACGATTCACTTCATCGCTCGAATTGGCCGACCCATGAAAAGCTGTCTTCGCGACTCCCGACAGGGTTCGACATGGACCTGTTCGATGCAGCCTCTGAGACTCTCTCTGAAGTTCGAAGAGCAAAAACCGAGGCGAAAAAGAGTCTCAAAG
This sequence comes from Acidimicrobiales bacterium, assembly GCA_030749275.1. Taxonomy (GTDB): domain Bacteria; phylum Actinomycetota; class Acidimicrobiia; order Acidimicrobiales; family Poriferisodalaceae; genus UBA6944. The sequence goes on along the minus strand of JASMKJ010000090.1, from coordinate 3,576 downwards.
TTGAGGTGGAGAAGGTCGTTGTTTCGGCCGAACGTGATCATCTCGATTTATTGGGGCTAGTGCGTGACGACTTGATGGAGGCGGGCAACATCTCCACTTTCGATCTAGTAGAACAGAATCAAACCGCTGCTCAGGTTGAAGTAACTCTGGCCGAAGAGAAATAGTCCAACTAGGCAACTGCTGAACCCCATGACTTGTTCGAGAACTTCTCAATGATCCGGGCTCTATCCGCTGTAGTTGTGGTTGTCGGTGTGCTGGGTTGCACCTCTCAACAAGCATTTGCCTCGGATTGGCTTGAGCCGGGCGTTTATCCAGTGGCCGATTCAGAACAGGGTGGTGAGACACACGCGTTTGGTGGCGCAGCAAATTTGGGAAATCTGACCATCGAGGCAATTCCGGACATCGCTGGCATGGCATCAACTGCGACGGGAGACGGCTATTTGGTAGCTAGCGCCGACGGCCAAGTTTTTGCCTTCGGTGACGCTGTGCATCGGGGCGATCTGAGGGCAATAGCGTTGAGCTCTCCGGTGGTAGATCTCGCAGTCACTGCAGACGGTGATGGTTACTGGCTCGTTACTAGTCGTGGTGTTGTCTACGCCTTCGGGGCCGCTCTTTGGCGGGGCTCGGTCGGCCACCTTGAACTCCAAGCCCCTGTGGTCGATCTCGAACCGGTCTCATCGGGACGTGGTTACTGGCTGACTGCAGCCGACGGTGGAGTATTTGCTTTTGGTGATGCCAAATATCTTGGTGGGCTCGCAAGTCGGCAGTTGTATCGACCAATTATTGACCTCTTGTCGACTACCGATGGAGGTGGCTATTTGTTGATCGGAGCCGACGGGGCCGTGTATCCGCACGGCAATGCTCGCTTCCGAGGCTCGCTCGCGAACAACGGAGTTTCTAGCAGCCTGATTGTGGCCGCCGAGCAGACCTTTGACGGAACTGGGTACTGGCTAGTCAGCCAGCGGGGCAAGGTATTTACCTTTGGTTCGGCAATTCATTTTGGGCAAATGACTGCTCATGAACTCGCTCCTGTAGGTGCTTTCGCTGTTAGTAACTCCGACGCTGGTTATTGGATGATGACCACCGGAGCGCCGGGAATCCCCAGCGACTCTGGAGAAGGTCGCAGAGTGATTTTCTCAAATGAACGTCACCGTGTCTGGCTTGTCGAAGATGATGATTCGATCAGCGGAAACTTCTTTGTGAGCGGCCGGGCGGATCGACCAACGCCTGACGCATACAAGGTCTTTTCCAAGTCTCGTCACACGATTGCGGGGCACGATGACATCCGCATGGAATACATGGTTCGGTTTACTTGGGGTGTCGAGCAAGCGATCGGCTTTCACAACATTCCTATTGACGGAATCGGTGAGGCGATGCAATCCGAAGCTCAGTTAGGAAGTTACCGCTCCGAAGGGTGCGTACGCTTGCGCGATGACCAAGCTGCCGCCCTGTTCAATTGGGCCAAGGTTGGCACTCAAGTTGTAGTCGTTGATTGAGGGGTCAGCGACTTATTCCGAGTCGTCGGTTCCTCCACCTCGAGTGCCAGTCTGAAATCCAGGGCCTTCTCTCTTGGTAGGAGCCTTCTGATCAGCCTCGCTGCGCAGCCAGACCGTTCTTTGAGGGAATGGGATCTCGATACCCGCCTCGTCGAACGCTTCTTTGATTCGCTTCCTTAGCGCTCTACCCGTACTCCACTGCTCGGAAGGTTCAGTTCTGACTGATAAACGAATAGTGACTGCATCGGCACCAAAGTTTTGAACCCCTGAGATAACTGGTTCCTCGACGATCGTGGCTTCTTCGAGTTGTTCTTCCCACAAGCCATCCGCGACGGTTTTTATGGTTTCCATCGCTAAGTCCAGGTCGGTGTCGTATGCAACATCGATGTCGAGAATCGCCCGGGCCCAAACTTGGGACATATTGCCAACACGCCGAATTTCACCATTTGGAACATGCCAAAGAGTTCCTCGTACGTCGCGAATTCTGGTCGTTCTCAGTCCGACTGACTCGACCGTTCCTATCGCATCCCCAACATCAATGACATCGCCGACACCATATTGGTCTTCGATAAGCATGAAAATGCCGCTGAGAAGATCACGGACCAATGACTGAGCACCAAAACCGATGGCGACGCCTACGATGCCTGCTCCGGCGATAAGCGGTCCAAGGTTGATATCAAACTCACCTAGCAGCATCATAAAAGTGACTACCCCAACAACGGCTGAGGCGATGCTCTTAAACAGCACCCCCAAGGTCTTCGCACGCTGTCGAGCTCGTTCGGTTCGGTCCCGAAGCGACGCCAACTTGTCGGCAAGTAATTCTCGACGCAGCGTACCCGTCGCGGCTTCAGCTGCTGCTACCGCATCGCGCTCTTCGGTGGACCTTTCGGACATAAGCCGATCTATGAGGCCGTCGATAGCTCTGTGTACGAGTCGTCTGACCAACAGAGCCAACAAAACAATTACGACAACTTTGACCGGTCGATCAACAAGCCATGTGGCTATACCGGCTAGATCTGAGTTGTCTGACCACTCAAACACCTTGCGGCATAACCAAGCTGGGTCTGTTCCACAAGCTTCGTTGACAGTGGTCGCTATCGGAGAATAGGAATTAATCACGTACACCAGCTTAGGTTCATCTATATCCAACACCTGTGTACTTACTAGGCTCAAGGCTGTGACAGAAACAGACGAAGCAACTCTCTACGAGGTGGCCGAAGGCGTAGCGACAATCACCCTTAACCGCCCTGACAACAAAAACGCGTTGAGTGTCGAGCTGGTTAATTCGATCGGAGACCGTTTAGAGGACGCCCAAAATGACCACCAGGTCCGAGCGATACTCTTCACTAATTCAGGCAATACATTTTGTGCTGGGGCCGACCTCAAAGCCAATCAGCCCGGGGTGCCTCAACCCGAGGCTCGGCACAACTTTGTTCAAATTCTCGATGACATCATTGAGTCACCTAAACCAGTTCTGGGTCAACTCGCCGGACATTGCACAGCGGGAGGAGTCGGCCTAGCCGCGGCGTTCGACATCTCCATTGCGGCGGACGACATAATTATCGGTTTTACCGAAGTCCGAATTGGCGTTGCACCAGCAGTTATCTCTGTGATCTGCCTTCCTAAATTGCGACGCGCCGACGCCAGCGAACTATTTCTGAACGGCGAACGTATCCCAGCTTCCCGAGCGGCTGAGGTAGGACTAATTAACCGAGCTGTCCCCAGAGAATCCCTCGAAAAAGAGACGAAAGAGACTCTTGAAAAGGTGGTTCGGGGGGGACCAAATGCTCTCGCAGCCTCAAAACAACTCGTGTCAAAGGTCCCCCAAATGCAACGGAGCGAAGCTTGGGGTTGGACTGCTGAGTTAAGCCAGTCACTTTTCAAGAGTGCCGAAGCTGAAGAAGGCATCGCAGCATTCAGAGAGCGCCGCGACGCTTCTTGGGTCCCGCGCAACTAGCCAGAGCGACACAGCAACACTTTCTATTTGACGATCTGAGCTTGACCCACGCGGGGCAACGCGACCCATGTGTTCCCTGGAGGGAAAGCAATCAACTTGCCTTCTCGGTCAAAGTATTGGGTT
>JASMKJ010000089.1 GCA_030749275.1 Acidimicrobiales bacterium | reverse complement strand
GGCACCTGTAGCGCACTCCCCCGCGTCAAACCAGCCTTCGAAAGCTACAACTAAAAGCGGGCTCTGGAGGTTGGGTGCCTCCTCCCATAGGACTTCGGTCATAACACCACTATTGCCTACTCGGACATGCCGTGAACAATTATGTGAGGTCGGTGGTCGCTTTTCTTAGACCGGGGTGCGTTGCGCCGTGGACAATTCGACCTAGAACGCGAGAAACGACACCGGTTCCAAGGTTCGGATATCGCTCGTCATTATTCCTAGAGACGACAGGGAGTGAATGTTTTGTCCTATGACGAGTGACCTTTGAATATTTGCTCGCCAATCAAAGTTGACCCAACAATGTTGTCGTTCGATCTGGGTCTCATCCTCGTTATCTTCGAACCACTTGTCGCAACGGACCTTCGGCACACTTTTGAGGTGCGAAATCCGTCCTCGTTCTCTCAGGGTTTTATCCTTTAACTCAAGCGCGATGGCTCCCACAAAAGGTTCGCTTGCTGCATCTTCAACCCGGTGGGTTGCCACGGGAAGGACGAAGAGGTTCTCCGGGGGCCAGTGCAAGAACGCTCGCGCATTGAATTCAATTTCGCTGCTCGCACCTGCAAGCTGCCACTGATCAATGCGTTTGGGTTGTGCGAGGTCACTAATGTCAAAGAGCGATACTTGCGTACCTAGGGTTCGACCGGTGTCGAGCGCGTCTTGCCCTACCCCTAACAGCAGGGAGTCATCGAGCGGGTGAAGATACGCCGAATATCCAAGAATCTTGAGTTCCCCCAGCACCCGTGGACGTTCAGGCTGCGACAAATCGATGGTGTACAAGGGGTCGGTTTGGCGGAATGTAACAACCGTTGCCAAGTCACCGAGGAATCGAACTGCGTATATACGTTCGCCTTTGCCGATATTTCCGACATGGCCTACTTGGGTAAGGCCGTCGTCGGTTTCTTGAAGAATGGTCACATGGCTTTCGCTGTTTTCGGTCCCGTCTGGCGACCACCATTTGTGGTCGGTTGTTGCGACGCGAAAGTAACCGTCATGTTCTGACATGGAGTACTGGTTGAGGACGGTGCCAATCACCTGACCTGAGTTTCGGTATCGAGTGTGGGTTGGGTCACTGATGTCGAATTTGTGGATTCGGGTTGTGAGGGGCGGCCGTTTTGTTGGTTCGGTTTCCCAGATATCACCTTGTCGTTGATCAAACCATTCCGTAGTTGCCACATACATGTTGTTCTGCGACGAATAAACAGTTTGTCCGTCTGCCAGGACCGACGTAGTGGCTATTTCCCTCGGTGCTATTTCCCCACCCAAGTCGATGGTCACAATATTCAACATGCGCAGCCCGCTGTTTGAAGGGGGGTGATAGATGCGGTCACATGGCGTGAGCGTTCCCTCCCCGACAAGCCGTCCGCGACCATTTTCGAGGACAAACCATGGGATCCAGTTATCGATGGTTGATTCCCTAATTATTTTCCTGTTCTGTTCTTCGGCCCGCCGCTCCGCTCTCAATCCTGATCCATTGGGATAAGACCATTCCAGGCCAGTAGGCCGGCTCTGAAGCACGATCCGCGCCGCGTTGTCGACCATTCGACTACTGATATATGACCCGTCGAGGTGAAGCTGTCTGGTTATAAGCGGTTTCCCTTGGCCAATATCAACAGTGATCAAAGTGGTGATAGGGGTCCATCCTGTGGAGGGGTTTATGGCGCTACGAGCGACAACAGGGCTGTTGTGCATTTGACCGAAGACGACAACGCGGTCTCCACTCAGAAACAAATCTTGGGGCCAAAAGTCTTCGAAACGCAGCTGCCCCATGGGTCGAAGCCGGTCTCCGGTGGCGTCGACGACACGTAGTTCCCCGTCAACGATGGCCACGATTCGTCTCCCATCGGTTTTCACTATGTCCGGTTCGTCGACACCGGCCTCTTGGATATTCGTCGAGCTGTGCACCACTTCCGGGGAGCCGTCCACTGAATCGGCCGCCATTTCCGGGCTAGCGCGCAGTGCCTCTGAAGATTCGAGCATTTCGGGGTAGAACTCACCTTCAAGGCCCCAAGGTCCAACCATTTCCAGTGCATTAGCTTTGACGTGTCGCAGAAACGGTTCACAAGAATCAAACGGGGTCAGTGATGCTGCCATCTGCACGCCAAACGACGACAAGTCGACTGGTCGATCGGTGTAATGGTCGCCTGCATTGTCCGGGGCGCAAGCACATAACAATGCTGAACTCATCACAGCAACCAAGATTCGCCGCACACGCACTCCTATGCCATCAACGTTTTCTTTACAACGACTGATTCAGCGTTTTCGTTCCCTACGAAAGGTTACGGAATAGTGACAAGTGGCAAGGGTCACTGTGTAGCGATGGCTCCATCGACCAATCAACCCATCTTTCAATCAAAGTGAAGCCTGCCTGTTGTGCTGATTCATCAAGGGCGGCCATGGTCGCAGGTTGAAGGTTCACTACCACCATCTCACCTTCGATGAACTCGATGCGACGGAACTCACTGCCGTTTGAACTCAAAATCACCGCCCTGTCTGTTTCGACTCCTATTGCGTGCACTCCTCTTGCCATTGGGAGACAACCTTCTATCAGCACCTCTCCGGAATTTGAACTGTGGTTCCAGGGTGCGGAGAAACAGATTTCGTCATCAAGCCAGAGGACGAGATCTGAAGGTTCTTCGATGATCTCGACCCCGGCATCTTGAAGCGCGGCGGACAGGTTCGGTCGGCGTGTCCGCAACGCCACTTGTCGATGTCCTCGCTCCGAACACCATCGGGCAATATCTGAAACATCTGACATGTCGAACAACCTAGCGAGAACAGTGTGCTGTCGGGCTGGCATGATTTGCCGGTGCACCAAATACCTGAAGGGACGTCATTAACTGCCGGAGAAGCGTGGACGATCGCTTTCACGTATTTCACGGTCGCGATTACCGTCTCCCTGGTCCACAGCACGGCTGGTACCGCCACCTGGGTCATCGTTGCTGCGACCCTCCTTGTTAACTCCGCAACTGCAACTTTGGCGTACGCAGCGGTTACCGCCGCTGGCGGGAGCGCCGTCGCCGGCGTTCTTGGAGGTTGTCTCACAGCGACTCGCTTCGGTGTGCTGGCTGCAGCGCTCGCGCCTCGATTGTGGCCGCAGAGGTGGAAGCGTGCGGTAGCGGCCTTCGCGGCGTTCGATCCGAATATTGCTTTAGCGAATCGGGAACAGAACGACTCCGACGTACGCAGGGTGTACATCGCTATGTCGCTTTGGCTGGTGTTGCCTTGGTGGTTGGGAGCGTCGATCGGAGTGGTGATAGGTGATTGGATTTCCGATCCCAAAGCTCTGGGAATGGATGCCATGTTCCCAGCGTTATTTGTCGCAATCATTCGCCCACAACTAACAACAAACAATGCTCGCCTGATTGCCGTATCGGGTGCGTGTGTCGCGTTGGCTCTGGTTGAAGTGCTGCAGGGCGGATTGCCGATCCTCGTGGCAGCACTTCCTGCGTTGTTGGCTCTGCGAAGCCGAGAAAGCGGAGCGACCTGATGTTGACATGGGGTGTTGTTGCCGTCTTGGCCGTTGGGGTTTACGGCCAACGTGCTTTGGGGATGGCTCTGGTCGACCCTGAACGTTTGGGTTTTCGGTCCAGGCAGGTATTGGCCATGGTCCCGTTGTCTATTTTGTGTGCGGTAACAGCGTTGCAAACCTTGAGCACTCAAGGGGAGTTGGTTCTTGATGCTCGCGTTGCGGGAATCGTCGCAGCAACTTTGTTGAGTTGGAAACGAGTCCCGATGTTTGTGGTCGTCGTAGTCGCTGCAGCCGTAACTTCCGCTGTACGTGGCCTGTCTTGACTACCTTTACGTCTCTAGCAACTATGACTAAACAGCCCAGACATCCGGAATTGTTGAAGATGACAGATCCCCCGCTCATGATGGGGCATCGATGTGGCGGGTGTAGCCGAGTCGCATTTCCGCCTGACCCCTACGGGTGTGAGAAATGCGGTGCTCCGGCGTCAGAGTTCGAAGAATTCGAACTTGAAGCGAGTGGTTCGGTTCAAGCGGTCGCGACGGTTCATCGACACCATCATCCAAAACCGGCCACACCGTTCACGGTTGGGGTGATCAAACTAACGGGGGGGCCAGTGGTGAAGGCCATCATCGAAGGCGACAAAGTTGTGGTCGGCGACACCGTCAAAGGTGTCTT
>JASMKJ010000088.1 GCA_030749275.1 Acidimicrobiales bacterium | reverse complement strand
ATCAACTCCCCTACTGGCCATCGATGCGGCAAGTTCACGGACGTAAACATTGAGGCCTCCGCTATCACCAACACCAGGTTGATCTAACGGAGATGTGTGCATAGAAAGCACACCGATCCTCCGGATCGACTCATGGGGCCTATAGGTAAACTCGGCTTCCGTCACAAGTGACCAAGGTATGCCACTAGACCCGACTACTCCACTCGAATCTGAATTGAGTTCACATCTAGAGGCCTAAAGCCATCATCGCTGCCGTCCAGACCGGTCCGGTCACTATGTACGACGCAATGGAACGCGTCGGCTGCCATCTTCGTGCCACTACCAGTTTCGTGAAAAGGCGGCTGACCGGCATCGTTACACCAAGTAGCGCAGCAAACGGCCAAAACCAACTAGGCGATATCGGCGCGATGGACACCTGAACTGCTGCCCAGAGCAAGCTAAGACTCCCTGCGATGGCAAGAAATGGAGCGAAGCGTCTTAGGGATGGGGGACGCGCACAGAATTGAAGACCTAGGTCGTGAAAGTAAACGAGTACTAGTAATAGCGCTACTGAAGGTCTGTCACGGATGGCAAGGACCGCCAGGCTGGCGGTAGTTAGACCCATCGGCAGCCAAGCACTCAGAATTCTTATTGTCTGGACACGCACTGGCTCGATTCCCCTGTTGCCTATTGCAGCAATTCCGGGTGTCGACAAGCAGGCCGCAAAGCCGACTATTGCCGACAATCGGAGATCATTGAAAAGTCCACTTAACGCGAACATTGAAAGCAGCATTAGTGACGGAACATTGCGCAAAATCGACATCTCAGCGAGCTTCGCTGAAGTTATTACTGCCAGGAGGCTGGCAGTCACTCCGAAGGTGATTTCGTCAAGAGACAATGCAAACATCAAGACGCAGACAGCCAGGGAGTGCAACAGCAACGACTCTTGGTTTGCTCCGTACAGGATCGCGAATCTGTCCGAAAGATTTTTCATTAACCGCCCGAAACCGGGGGGAGTACTGCAACCTCATCCCCCTCAGAAATCTGGGAATCTCCTTCTAGCGGTTCGCCGTTAAGCCACACTCGGCTTATTGACAAGATGTCCGAGAATTTCTCACCCAAATCATTTTCTGCCCTAGTAAGTAATTCTTGGACCGTGTTGACCTCATAAGTGATGCTCCCAGCCCCCGCGGCCTCACGTGCACTTGCGAAGAGTCGGAGCGTTACGTTCGCCATGTTCGGATCCTATCTTTGCTTGACGTGGAGCTCTCGCTCCAACGCAGTACGTTCTTTCGTGCAGCAACATGGAAGACCAGGTTCTGGTGGACTTACTTATTCTTCGACATGGACAATCCGAGTGGAACGCTCAGGGGCGATGGCAAGGGCAAGCTGATCCCCCGCTGACAAAACTGGGT
>JASMKJ010000087.1 GCA_030749275.1 Acidimicrobiales bacterium | reverse complement strand
AATGGGCATCGAAGTGGATGTCTACACCCATTTGCATGTTTATACGGAAAATGACTTACCCGAAGATCTCATAGGGGCACAGCTCCAATTCGCACCACTTTTCCGTGACACTCCCCAATCCACTACCTAATCAATCAAAGCAACCACAATTACGCGCAAAGCTATAGCGGTTAAGGCAATGCGAAATAATTGACCGAACAGCACTTCACTCAAACTCTTCAACACCCGCGTTCCGACCCAAGTGCCAGCTATTACCGCCAGCACCCCCACAGCAACTAGAGCCACTCGATCCCCGTAACGGAATCCGTCGCCTGCGAAGAGAATGATCTTTGCTAGATGTCCAGAAGTCTGAGCCATAGCGAAAGTGGCAACCATTGCGGTACGAACCGGCAGTTCACGTCTGAACACCGGCGCAATGGCTGGACCCGTCACACCAAAGGGAATATTCAGGAAGCCGGCAATAGCGCCGAGGGGGACAAACGAACGGCGGCCTTGACCGAGAATTGAAGCTATTTTCGCGAGGCCTTGAGGCCACCAAACCAGAATAAGCGCAAAAACAGCGATGAAGATCCGTCCCGCGTTTACGGGAAACGCGCCAGCAACGAGCAAACCAGCGATACCGGCGGGCAGGAGTAGGAGAGCGAAGCGCCCGACAACTCCCCAGTCGACGTCGTGCCGCAAGATAAAAGCGCGGAAAGAATTAGAGGCGAGTTGGATCACGGCGTGGACGGGTATGGCCTCAAGAGGATCCAAGAACTGGAGCAACACCGAAAGCAACAAGATGCCCCCGCCTAGGCCAGCCACCGCGGTAATCGTCGAACCTACGAGTGCGGCAAGACCGACTATCAGCAGCTCTAGACCCGACACTCACGCCTCATTTAGTCAACAACGCCGCATTTTGGTTCACAGAATGTCTGAGAATAGCCCCGGGTGTCTCTGAGTGCCGCAAATGAACTAAAAAGCCTTAAAACCCCGGAAATACTTGACCTGAGCGCTGAATACCTGTCAAATAACACCGATGGCATTCGCGTGTGGCGCGCGAGTGTTCGGCGATGAGGAGACTCACATGGCCAATATGTCCAAATCCGACGTGCTTTCCGCAGTAGCTGGCAGTGCTGGCTGCACCAAAGCGGATGCAGAGGCGGTTATTGAAGCCTTCTTTGGATGCGTTGAAAGCGCTGCCAGGGCTGGTAATGCCGTTGCTTGGCCCGGCGTGGGTAAGTTCTCACGTTCGGATCGTGCTGCGCGAATGGGGCGAAACCCCCAGACAGGAGCACAAATTCACATTGCGGCGAGCAGCAGCGTGAAATTTACGGCTGCGAAAGCTCTAAAGGACCGAATGAACGGTTGAGGTCCGCCTCAACTAATCAGCGAAACAAAGTGAGCCGGGTAACGCCCGGCTCACTCGTCGCGTCTTGGGTTAGGAACAAGGTGCCTCTTCGTTAGAGATCCAGAATTACTTTAAACAGTTCTGCTGATTCCAAACCGTTTGGCCGTCCGGCATCTCTAAGTTGCTGCTCCATTCGCGACTCGAATTCAACGATTTGGCGGCTGTCATCTGGGTCTTGGATGCCGTGAGTTGTGGCGAACTGAGTGCGATGTTCCAAAAGTGCTGCTGACTTGATTGAGCCCCACCCCTTCACGTCCTCCGCGTAATCAGGTTCTTCGGCTTCGAAGAGTAATAAAGCACTGGGTCGATGAGGCTCCAAATCGTGATCGGGAAAGAACAAGGGATCGCGAGCGGCAACGACTCCCTCAACCGCGAGTAAACCTGCGTGACGATGATCCGGATGAAGGCGGTACTTTCGCCAGGGGTCATGACCGAGAACCGCTTCGGGACGCAACTGGCGAATGGCTTTAGCTACTTGCGATCGAGTCGCGAGGTCGCTTTGGAGTTCACCGTCTACTTGCTCCAAGAAAAGCACGGAGCCCGTCGAACCCAAACGACGGGCGGCAGCTATCTGCTCGGATTGGCGAGTAACGGCCAAGGCTTTTTGGTCTGTATTCGGGTCCCAAGTTCCCTTTGATCCATCAGTGCACACCAAGTAATGAATAGTTGTTCCACTTGCTGCCCATTTTGCCAGCGTCGCGCCGCACTGAAATTCGGCGTCATCAGGGTGAGCGGCGATGACCAGAGCTGAGTTAGGTCTCGTAAAAGTCTCTCTCACTTCAAAACATCCAAGTTGGAAGTCTTCAGGAGGCCATCGAGATCCTCGGGTGTGTCGATATCCCATTGCAGTTGCGCGATCTGCAAAACCTGGAGATCCAGGTCCTGTCGCACCGCCTCATCCATGTGTAGGAAAAAAGAATTTTCGCCATACTGAAATTGGAAAGAAGTGCCAGTGGGCAAACTGAGAACATTGGTTCCCTGTTTATGGCGATCAGGCACGATCGACACTGTGTCAGCGGTTGCGATCCCGGCGAGAGATTCCGCCTGCGGTAAATCTGCGTGGACGATCATCATGTGCGAAAAACGATTTGTCACATGCTGTGCTGCTTCGGTAATAGCAGGGTTCAAGCCGTTGTTGTGGACCCATATGACCTCCACACCTGCCGACTTTGCCCAGTTAGCGACTTCATCGTCATTGCAGACAACGTGAACGGCGAAACCATTAGCTGCAGATAGGACTCTTTCTGCCATGTTCCGCGCGAGCGACTCTCGCGCTTCTGTGTCCAATCGATCACTCAGACGATGTTTTGCCTGACGAAAGTCCTTGATAGGGATGAGCACTGCTGTCGAATCATTGTCTAGGGCGTTTGACCTTGCCATCGGAGTTAATTCTATTGTCCTAGTGCACCTGACTCACCGGCGAGGCCAGTTTCGCGCTGGGTCAGAGCGGTTGAGCGCTCTACTCTGGCGTTAGTCATGACAGCTTTCCGCCGCCTCTTTCGATCTCGTCGCCGACAGGTGACTCGTCATATGCCGCCAAGCGATTGGGTGCAGCCTTGGTGGGTTGAATGCTGGCGGGGGCAAAACAATCAGATGAAAGATGACGTTCCGGCCTCGAACAAAGTGGCGCGATCCTGGACGTTACTCGGCAACCTCGAGAGTCTTCATCGAGTCGCGGTCGATAGACGTGGCTTGATCGCAGTCAAACCCGGCTATTGGTCTTTGGATTGGTGGCTGCGTGTCGATGACGATTGGATCTTCCCCTCCAAACACGACGTCGTTCGTCAGCGGCTTGTCGAGGGCGCACCCGTTGTGGAGACCCTCGTCAGAGCAGCAGGCGGTGATCTTGTTCACCGGGTATACGCCGCGAGAGTGAACTCAGAGCAACTAATAGTCGAAGTTGAGAATCAGGGATCACGACCCGTGGCACTTGCATGGGCCATTCGGCCTTATGACCACCTCGGTGGTGGACGAATAGAAGAAATCAAGATTGATGATCGAAGTCTGTACGTGGATGGAGAAGCAGCATTCGTATGTGGACGGACCCCCGGTCGTTTGATCGGCGCAAGTGGGGGGTTGGACCCCGCAGCGATCCTTGATCTAGGAGAAGCAAGCGAAGTGATCGCTTGTCACCAAGGAATGGCTAGTGCCGCGGTCATCATGCCGCTTGTTCATGGTGCAACGGCGCGGGGGATCATCCCGCTGGATGTCTCCGCCGAACCTGAAACGACTAAAGCACCACCCAGCGAGGCTCAGGTTGCTCGAGGTTGGAACAGCCATGCAGTCAGCGCGAGTCGGTTTGTGCTTCCCGGAGGCCATTTGAGCGATCTATTTCACGCGTCGCGGCAATCAATTCTTCTCAGTTCAACGGGTGAAGATATTGTCCCCGCACCGGGCGGGCCTCCCCACACCGCAAGCGATGAAGCAGCGTTGCTGTTGACGCTGGCGGAGGCGGGTTATTCATCCACCGTGCGAGAAATCTTGGTGGCTCGAGCGAAGCGTCAAACTCCTCTAGGTGCAGTCAACCACGCAGGGATGGACGTAACGTCGGCGACTATCAGCGCCGTTGACAGAGCGCTGGAGTTGGCACCCGATAAACAGCTATTAGAGGGCTTGGGAGAATTTGTTGCCGATGGAGCCCGCTGGATTCTCGCCCATCCTGATGCCGACACAACGGCGGGTCTTCTCTCTGCCGGCAAGATCTTGACGAAGCTGGGAGCCGACA
>JASMKJ010000086.1 GCA_030749275.1 Acidimicrobiales bacterium | reverse complement strand
AGGGCATCACCAGCCGCAGAGCCCAACATCGACCCGAGGATCCTGTCAGACAGTCCCGTGTGTTGTTCCCTGGTGGTCGGATCCGCGTGACAAGCAACTGACACGATCACGGCATCTTCCTCTATGTCGGCGTCCGGTCGGACTTCCTCATCCCAGTCGACGATGAATTCACGCTGGTCATACATCTCGGGTGACTCGCGGTGCTGACCATCAACGGCACCGAGGCGAAGGCGGTCCAGCACTTCTTGAACCGTGCCTGGCGTTGCAAGCCCGTGCCTTCTCAACCAGCAGCCGATGACGGTTCCTGTCCGGCCAAAGCCACCCCAGCAGTGAACGTAAACGACCCGTCCATTCGGCATTGTGGTCACCAAGAGATAAGACAAAACCCCCTCAATCAAGTGTTGACGATGTGCTGATAGGGACCATCGGAGCGGTCCCACCTGGGTTGGGCCCTAGAAATGGATCTCAGACGTGTCGAAGTCGACACCCGGTTTTGTGTCGAAACCCTCCGGCCAGATCGCAACCACGGGTGAAACTTGCTTGAACTCAGATATTCCTAGAATATGACCAGACGACCTACCACCCGAGGCGGGCAATGACCAACGGAAACAGGGGTACTCGGCCACCAGCTCTGTTATTTGTCATCACTTGTCTTTTGCTGGTAGCGACACTGGCACTCTTTCCAGTTGATGACACACTGGCACTCTTTCCAGTTGATGGCATCGATTTCAGCCTTCCATTCTTCGACCGTTCCGGCGACCAAAACACGGTTGGTTTCCTAGTTGGGTCAGTGCTGGGAACGGCGATGCTTGGCGTATTCCTCATCCAGGACAATAAGCGCCGCGCAACAATGCGCTACAGCGACTGGTCACTTTTCTCACCCAGGGCTGTCGCTCCGTACATCACAGGAGTGACTTGGGCGCTCGGTGTTACCCACATGTTTTTCTGGGCCAAAGACCTAACCCGGGCATGAGTCACCTAACAAGACTCCTGGCTACCACGCTAATCACCGCCAGCCTCATAACTCTTTATGGCCCCTCGGCCGAAGCCAATGTGAGCACCGACAGCTACCGGCCGTGTAAGCCGAGCCAAGGCATTGACCTTCTCCTGATGATGGATGAGTCCGGATCGCTAAATGGACCCAACGGGGCTGATCCAAATGGCATTCAAAGAACTCAGGCGTTGAAGTTGATTCGTGACTACCTAAGTCTGGAACCAGAAATTCGCGTCGCGTTGGTCGGCTTCGACACCGAAGCGAAGCTACACATGCCGAACTTTGCTCAAGCCTCAAACCGGCACCCTTCAGATCAGATCATTGAAGAGTCGATCGGTGAACAGGGAGACACTAACTACGCCGTCGCCTTGGATGCTGCCCTTAACGCATTCGAAAACATCACCAGTGGAACCAACAGGGAGAACCGCTGTCGAGTGCTGGTCTTTTTCACTGACGGCATCTACGACCCCGTTGATGGAACTGCTACAGCGGGTGATGAAGAGGACAAGGCACGTACGCTCAGAAGCGAAACCTGCTCACCGGATGACCGGTCTTCCTATAAGAACAAGTTCCTCGACTTGGGCATCCAAACGTACGCTGTCTTGTTGGGTGATTCCTTCCAGACCGGCATCCAATCGGCAGATGAACACGCCAAGCTGATGGCCACGGTGTCCATGCAAGTCATTAGGGCAATCACAGGCCACGGTTCATCTCCCCTTGTCGCTGACGTCGCCCAAGATCCGCTGTGTAGTCAGTGGAGCGACAAGCAGACCGGAGAAATCATCACGGTTGCCAGCATCGACGACTTCGCGAACAAACTTCTTGAAGTCGTCAAGACATCTACTCAGCTCCTGAAATGGCCTGACTGTGATAGTGAAAACGATGGTCGGACAATCCGGAGTGAACACCTTCCAGCCGGGGCCTACATCAACGAGATCTGGATCTCTGCCTCCAACGGAACAATCGATAGCTACGAAATTCTCGACCAGGACGGTGGATCAATCAGCCTGCCAGGCCAACCAGAGGTTCGTAGCACCCGCATCCAGTTTGACCACCGTCACCTGAAGGAACTCGAAGCAGGATGGACCCTCCAACTCACCGTTTCCTCCTCCCCGGGGGAGACGACAACGCTGAGTTGCTTGGCTGGACGCGTGTCCACCCCGCTTCAACTTGATGGCCGGGTCTTCGACGAGACCGGCCGATCAGTGGACACACTGCTCGACAACAGGGACTACTGGCTGCGTGTAGACCTCGGGAGTTATCCCTGCCCAATCAAAGCCGACTCGTTCACCCTTAAATCAGTGTCCGCACCTAGTTCTCCGGAACTGTCAAACGAGGCTTGCAGCCGCGGTAAGCAAACCGTCGTATTTGACTATCTGCCCAGCCCGAACATTGACACGTCGGAATCCGTCCAAGACTTCGAAGGTTTCCTCGAACCCGAGTTCGCCACAAACCTGTTCCCGGCTACCGAGGTGAAGTTCCCAGCCCATGTACACGTTGGTTTCGAAGTGCTCGTCACGTCTGATAACGCCCCTCGGCTCGACTGTGACGGGCCGAGCACTATCACCAATGTGTCAGGCAGCTTTCCCGGCCAAATCGTCGCCCGAGAGGACTGCACGGTCATCCCTCCTTTGGAGGGAACAGCAACCGTTGATGTCAGCTGGTCTTCAGCCACCGTGCCTGGGCTTGAATGGTCTCCAATCCCTAGCGCAATGCCAACTCTGCAACCCGGAGACGACCCCTTTATCTTTGATCTGGAGAGTGAACAGCTGCCGAAAGATAGCCGACCAAGCATTGATGGCACCGTCAGGGTCACGGTGGGTTGGCAACCGCCCGGCGGATCTACACAGCCACCAGTCGATGAGTCGGTCCGCGTCAACATTGAGAGGCTCGATGCCACCCACACGGGAGGCGACTCGTTGCTTTCCTGCACTGATAGCCATGTCACGGTTGCCAAAACGGCCGTCAAGGTCCCCCAGCAGCCGATCAAGGGCGCAGCGGGATGTGTGCTTGAACCTCCCCGATGGGGATCTGTCACTGTGGCCACAACATGGGAAGGGCCTC
>JASMKJ010000085.1 GCA_030749275.1 Acidimicrobiales bacterium | reverse complement strand
TTGCATCCACCAAAAAAGTCCAATGATCAGGACAAAAGGTAAGAGGATCGGAAGCAGACTCAGAAACGGATTTGAGCTCTCGGTACGAAATTCGACAGTCACGTTTCGATCGCGGAGAAGCTCGAGATCGGTTTCGGGAAGTTCTACCGGACCTTTGCTGGTGTATGTCGTGCCATCCATGGCTTCAGCTTTGATAGCCCCGGTCCCATTGGTAACGACGATCGAATCGATTGTTCCGTCAGTCACCTCTTCAATGAGGTTGCTGTAATCGATCGCTGTCCCGCTGTCGCGGTTCAAAAGACTGGGGATGACCACCGACGCTAAGACCAAGGCCACGAGCATCCAGACTGACCAACGCGGCCAGCCCTCGCGGCGGCGTTCGCTGGGTTGAGGGTCGGGTTCGTGTCCTTCGGGCACCATATATCCATGCTAGAGGCGCGGCGGACTCAATCATCTTCGCATCTGGGCCGGCCACCGTTTAGATCCCCGGATTTAGTCGATGTATTCGGTATCTTCGGCTAGGTGACGGTTTCTCAATCTCGTCTGTGTAGCCGCCCTCTGTGCGCGAATGATGCTGAAGTGCTGCTGCTATTTGACTACAAAGCGCGTCTGGTTGAACTTTCGGTGCTGAGCCGCGATCGTGACCCGAACCTTCTCGAGTTGTGCGCGATCCATGGGGAGAGGTTCAGGCCACCCCAAGGCTGGTCCTGTCAGGATCAACGTAAACCGGAGGAGATCATTAACCAAGACGAAGACCAGTACGTCGGCCAGGATTGAGTCCGGAGACACTTTCGGGCTTGTCTCACATAGTTGCAGTGCCGAGAAGTTGCAGAAACTTCCGGCCGCTTGCGAAGCTAAGCGCCTCCCCGATTCCTGTTGGTGATCAGTGGATGCCAACATAGAGTTGAATGACCACCGCTAATACGCCCCGATACCAAGAATCCAGATCGCTACGATTCGCCATCAAGCGACTTGGTTATGGTGTCCAAGACTGGGTGTCCTTGCTGGTGGCACTTGCATCAGCTGCAACTGTGTTTTGGGGCCTAGGTCCGACAGAAGTGTTCGTAGATAGCACCCCAACCGGGGGCGACATGGGCGCGCACGTGTGGGGGCCAGCCTTTCTGCGTGATGAGCTACTCCCGTCTTGGCAACTTCGAGGCTGGAGTTCCGATTGGTACGCAGGTTTTCCAGCGATGCAGTTCTACATGGTGTTGCCCTACCTGTTGATAGTGGTGGTTGATTTACTGCTTCCTTACGGCGTCGCCTTCAAGCTTGTAGCTATATCGGGTGTTGTACTGATGCCCTTAGCGGCTTGGTCAATGGGTCGACTCTCGAAATGGAAAGAACCGCTTCCTGCTTTGCTGGCGATAGCAGCGCTGCTGTTTGTCTTTGATTACAACTTCACCATTTATGGAGGAAACATTGCGTCAACGCTCGCTGGAGAGTTCGCGTTTTCAATCGGACTTTCCGTGGCTCTGGTGTATCTCGGATTCGTCCACCGATTTGTAGAAGTTGGAACCCATAAAACTTGCGCTGTCATTGCCTTGGCGACTGTTGCGTTATGTCACCCGATACCCCTTTTGTTCGCAGTGGTAGCGACCGTCATACACATAGTGGTGCGCTCCGCTTGTGTTTTACGAATTCGGTTGGGCCCGAAGAGAGCGACGTTCTTCCTTGTGACCGCGGTAGTGGCGACGGTTGGAGTGTGGGTGATCACCTCGAATCAGTTGATTCGGCTTCTAGTTTGCGCGTTACCTCTTTTTGTCTTGGTACTCAACGAATTCAGATCGTCGACCCGGGTGCTAGGCGTCGGTTTGTTGGCCGGTGCTTTATCGGCTTTCTGGACGGTCCCGTTCTTGGCGCGACGGCCCTACTTAAATGACATGGGCTGGGAGAAACTCGACAACCTGCGAGACAATCTGTTTTTCCCCGAACGCCTTGCGGGAGATAGTGCCAAGATGGCCATCCTCTGGCTGCTCGCGTTGGCTTTAACGGGCGTTGTCGTGGGTCTCGTTCGCTGGTATCAACCCGCGTTGTTCTTTCTTGGGGTGGGGTTGTCAGCGGGCCTCGCCTTTGTTCTTTGGCCCCAACATCGGCTGTGGAACGCTCGATTGCTTCCTTTTTGGTACCTGGCTTTGTATTTCTTGGCGGCGGCTGGTGTCTATTTCCTATCGGAGCTATTACGGCCGACAGGTTCTACTGGTGGGCGAGCCCGCCCCGGGGTCGCTGAGTCTCGAATAGCCACAGCTGTTCCTCTCATAGCTCTGCTCTCGGCCTGCACCTTTGTTTCCGTATATCTCGGAATAGCACCCGGTGGGAGCTACGAGAAGAACGGTGACTTTCGTTGGGGTCCTGTGACTATTGGAGCGACTGACCAGAACTTCGTCGCAGGATGGGCTGCTTGGAACTTCACAGGGTATGAGTC
>JASMKJ010000084.1 GCA_030749275.1 Acidimicrobiales bacterium | reverse complement strand
CAACTGAGCTATAGCCCCGAAGAAACCCCAAGCTACCAGTGGACTTGGGTCATGCAACTTCCCCTTCTATTCGACGAAAGCGAAGCGTAGGATTCGAATTATGAGTATTCCCGTCGATCCCAGCAAACTCGAAGATGAACTC
Source organism: Acidimicrobiales bacterium (assembly GCA_030749275.1). Taxonomy (GTDB): domain Bacteria; phylum Actinomycetota; class Acidimicrobiia; order Acidimicrobiales; family Poriferisodalaceae; genus UBA6944. The sequence continues at coordinate 2,505 of JASMKJ010000084.1, read as the reverse complement.
AATCGCTTCGGCCAAGCGGCCTTCCTACTCACTGTGAGTGACGACCAGACTTCCCACGTTGCCCACATGACGTTCCGCTTTCAAGAAGGAGCGCTGTGTTGCTCTATAAGCAAAACAGCGGCGCGAAATGTAGAAGTGCGACCCAAGGTTGTTCTCTTGTGGCCGCCGTATGAGAACAACGGCTACTCAATGATCGTCGACGGCGAATGCAGTATCCAAGGTGAAGAACTCAAAGTGGTTCCAACATCAGGAGTTCTGCATCGCCCGGCGACACCCGAAGCTTCCGGCGAACTTGACTGCGGAAACGATTGCGCTCCGCTGGGTTCATAACGTGAGTGGTCCCCTAACTGGAATTCGAGTTCTGGAACTCGGAAGTTTCATCGCCGGTCCGTTCGCCGGGCAACTCCTAGGTGATTACGGCGCAGAAGTGATCAAAGTTGAACCACCAACGGTCGGTGACCCGATGCGCAAATGGGGGCACTGCGACGACGACGGACACAGCTACTGGTGGCCCGCTATCGCACGAAACAAACACTCCGTCGCAATCAACTTACGCTCAGATGAGGGGAGGGAGGTAGTGCGCCGACTCGCCAGCCAAAGCGATGTAGTACTAGAAAATTTCACGCCCGGGCGTCTCGCCGAATGGCAACTGGGATATGACGACCTAGTCGAGGACAACCCCGGTCTCATCATGACCCACGTTTCCGGATTCGGTCAGACAGGACCCAGGGCCACTGACCCAGGATTCGGATCAATAGGTGAAGCGATGGGAGGGATACGCCACACCACCGGATGGCCCGATCGCCAATCGACCCGCGCAGGCATCAGCCTGGGTGACGCCATCGCTTCTCTGTTTGCGGTCATCGGAACCATGGCTGCGCTCAATGAAAGACAACGGAGCGGCAAAGGCCAAGAAGTCGACGTCGCAATTTACGAAGCGGTTTTCGCGTTGATGGAGTCCACCGTCGCGGACTTTGAGCTTGGCGGTCACATTCGAGGACGCACAGGTTCCGTGCTCCCCCGAGTCGCTCCTTCGAACGTGTACCCGACAGCAGACGGAGCGGATGTATTGATCGCCGGCAACGCAGACGCGATTTTCCGACGTATCTGTGAAGCAATGAAACAACCCGAGCTCGTCGAGGACCCTCGATACGTCGATCACGAACACAGAGGGGCCAACCAGAAGGAACTCGACGACCTCATTGGACAGTGGACTGCCGGCTTCGCTGTGGATGACCTCGAAGCGTTGCTTGATGAACACGCCATTCCGTACGGACGAATTTTCACTGCCCCCGACATGTTGTCGGATCCGCAATTCGCGGCTCGAGAACTGATCAAACGATACGAAGATCAGGTGTTGGGTCAACAGGTGCCAATGGCGGCCCCCGTCCCAATGTTTTCTCGCACCCCAGGCGATATAGGTTCCACCGGACCCAAATTGGGGCAACACACCCAAGAGATACTTCACCAAGTGGCCGGCTATAGCAGCGAGCAAATTGCGAAAATGCGTTCAGAGGGAGTGGTCGCCTAGTGGCCTGGTCAAGGAGTAACGGTTCGGGTTCGCGGACCAGATCGAAGCACTTGGGATGGAAGTTGACGACCAACTAGCTGTTCTGCCAACTGCCCGCAATCAATCAAACTGTCCAAATCCACGCCAGTTGTTGCACCCAAATCCTCGACCATGTGCACTACATCTTCGGTTGCCACGTTTCCGGTCGCCCCTGGAGAGTATGGGCAGCCACCCAACCCTCCAATTGCGGCATCAAATCGTGACACTCCTCGCTGCATGGCAACCATGATGTTCGCCAAGCCAGTGTTGCGGGTGTTGTGAAAATGCAAACCGATTTCCGAGATGTTGATCCCAACGTCTGTAAGGGCATCTAACAACTCGGAAACAACCCGTGGGGTTGCCATTCCACTGGTGTCACCGAAAGACAACCCGTCAACTCCGGCTTCGTCGAGGACCTTTCGAGCGTATTGTGCGACTCGTCGGGGAGAAATGTCGCCTTCGTATGCGCAACCAAAAGCGGTTGACAGAATCGCTTCGACTGGTGTTTTCTCCTGGTGAGCCAGATCGGTGAGTTCAACGATCTGGCTCACGGATTCATCCGGGGACATCTTGATGTTCTTGTAGTTGTGGGTTTCGGAAACCGACATCACAACTTCGATTTCGTCGACATCACAAGCCAAAGCGTCTAAAGCACCCCGTTCGTTAGGCACCAAAGCCCTATATCGAACCCCCGGCACCCGGGTGATGCCTCGCATCACCTCAGCGGATCCAGCCATTGGTGGAATCGCTTTTGGGTGGACAAAAGAAGCGGCTTCGATTGCAGCTAGACCGGTTCCAGAAAGCGCGTCTATCAGCGCGATGCGCTGATCAATCGGAATCGTGTCCTCATTCTGAAGCCCATCGCGGGGGCCGACTTCGCGGATCTCAACAGAATTTGGTAGATCCGCGAGCACCTACGCCGCCTTGAGATCAGCGAATACTTTACGCCACCGTTC
>JASMKJ010000083.1 GCA_030749275.1 Acidimicrobiales bacterium | reverse complement strand
CGGTGATATTGACTCATTTCCAACCGACCCAGAATTATCTCGATCTTTGGTTGCGTCGGTGGGCATGGGGGTCCTGTCGACCTTCAATCCAGATGGGTACCCGTATGGAAGCCTGATCGCTTATGCACCCGATGAGGCGGGTAATCCTCTGACTTTGATTTCAGATCTAGCCGAACACACAAAAAACGCTCGGTCGAACCCAAAAGCGAGTCTTCTGGTGACCAACGCCCACAATGCCGAGGGCGACCCTCTAAACGGAGCACGCCTAACTCTCATAGGAAATATGAGACTCCTCCAACAAGTCGACGAGTTTCAATCCGCCTACCTTGATAAGCATCCATACGCTGCTGATTACGCCACCTTTAACGACTTCAATTACTGGAAGCTCGAAGTTGAAAGTTGTCGTTTTGTGGGTGGCTTCGGTCATATGAGTTGGATGACAGTCGAGGCCTATGCCTCGGCAGAACAAGATCCCTTCTGTGAAAACGCGGCCCACGCCATAGAACACATGAACGATGATCACGCTGACGCAAACTTGGTTTTCGTCCAGGAACTCGGAGGGATGCCCGATGCCTCGGAGGCGCAGATGGTGGATGTTGACCGTTACGGCATGACGTTTCGAGTTCCGACCGCAGCCGGTGATCGCTTGAGCCGCGTCGCCTTTACCGAAGCTGCCACAGAAGCGTCACAGTTAGAACCTTTTGTAATTGGCCTACTGAGGTCACTACGCGAAGACAACTAGCGTCTGACTGCTGACTTCACCTGCGCTCAACATTTACCGCATAAACTTTGCCCATGACTCTTCACTGGCAAGCTACGGGTATCGAAGTGCACAAGGTCGTTGTTGGACCCTATGAAAACAACGTCTTCACCATCCGGTGCACTGAAACAGGTGATGCACTTCTTATAGACGCAGCCAACGAACACGAACAACTGTTGGAGTTGTGTCAAAGCCTTGGCGTGAGGACTGTCGTCGAAACTCACGGCCACTGGGATCATATCCAAGCTATTCCAGCAATCCGAGATGCAGGTTATGAGGTAGGCGTCGCAGCTGACGACGCGACGATGTTGCCCAGCTACGACTTCATCCTCGAAGATGATTCAGTCATCGAAGTCGGCCGCCTACGAATCAGAACCATCCACAACCCCGGACATACCGCAGGTTCAATGAGCTTTTTTGTGGAGGACACACCGCTGCTGTTTTCGGGCGACACCCTCTTTCCCGGTGGACCGGGAGCAACCAATTTTGAAGGCGGCGACTTCGAGGTCATCATCAAGAGCATTGAGGATCGCATGTTCTCCAAGTTCGCCCCAGAGACCATCGTGTTGCCCGGCCATGGAGACGACACCACTATCGGTAAAGAGTCACCGCAACTGCAGGAATGGATCGATCGAGGCTGGTAGAGGGCTAGCCGGTTGCGACCCGGCGGGCAAGTGAACGAAAAGCCATCGTGAAGGTAACTAGCGCCAGACCCACTATGGCCGCAGTCGCCTTAACCAACATGCTGAACTCCCAGCCTTCCGACAGCACGGAGCGCATACCTTCCAGCAAATAAGTGACTGGGTTCCAGGCAGCAACAGTTTTGAGCCAACCGCTCATCAAGTCTCGAGGCAACATGCTTGGGGTCAGGAACGCGAACGGAAAAAAAATCAAGAACGCTGAGTTCACTGCAGCTGGGTTGCCAGTTCGAAGGGCGACTGTGTAGGGAAATCCGGTGAAAGCCAAACTCCAAGCCATCGCCAGTACCACAAAAACCAACAATCCCGAGAGTCCGGTCCCAAAGCTCACCCCCACCGCGAAACCCAGAAGCAAAACAACCGCCGCCAAAGCTGCAGCCAACACAATGTCGGCGACCATCAAGCCCAGAAGCAGCGATACTCTCCGAATGGGTGTCACCAGCATCCGATCCAAATAGCCGGTTTGGATATCAGTTACCAGCATGTTCGCGCGCGATATCCCTGTGACCGCGAAAACTATGGCGACCGGCAGCTGGAAAGCCCGATAATCAATCCCTGGCTGGCGTTCTACAAAGGCTTCTAAGGCGCCAATGTTGACAACAAAAAAGAAAACCGGGATAGCTAACGCTGGCCCGATGAATTCAGGTTCTCTTGAGAGACTGCGAATGGCTCGACGAGCGACTGTCGCAACATCAACAAGAAAACTGCTTCGCTTCGCAATCGGCACGCGATCCAACATCACCCGTCAACCTCATAAGAAAGACGGTGACCTGTAGCTCGAAGAAACACGTCATCGAGCGACGGTGTTCGAACAGTTAGTGATCGTGGAGAAATACCTTGCTTGCTGAACGCTACGGCAACGTCAGCGACGAGACCTGCTCCGTCAGCTGTGGCGATAGTTAACCCTTGGGCCCCGATAGTGACTTCATCAACGGCTGGCAATCCCTTAGCCAAAGCAGCAGCTTGTTCAAATCCCTCTTCAAGTTCCACCACAATTACGTCAGCTCCGACGGTCCGCTTCAAGTCCACGGGGCTGCCTTCTTGGACAATGTGACCTTGATCGATGATGCCTACTCGGTCGGCGAGGGCATCGGCTTCTTCCAAGTATTGGGTCGTTAAGAAAACCGTGACACCATAGGCTTGGTTGAGGTGCCTCACCTCGTCCCAAACTCGAACTCTGCTCACCGGATCAAGACCGGTAGTCGGCTCATCTAAGAACAAAACTTCTGGGTCATGAATAAGACTCGCGGCTAGGTCAAGTCGGCGTTTCATTCCCCCGCTGTACGTCTGCACCCATTCATCGATGGCGTCACCCAGATCAGCCAGTTCTATCGAACGTTCAACTCGTTCGGTTCGGTCCGTCAAACTGAGACCAAAGAGACGAGCCTGTAATTCCAGAATTTCTCTCCCGCTTTGTTTGTCATCGAGAGCGGCGTCCTGAAGCGCTACGCCTATCCGGACCCTAACTTCCCCGGGATCTTTCACCACATCGTGACCCGCTACGGTTGCCGAACCCTCCGTCGGGGAAAGCAAGGTGCATAGGACTCTCACCATCGTCGATTTCCCGGCACCATTCGGGCCCAAAAAACCGTAAATTTCGCCTCGTGGGATCGCTAAATCGACACCGTCAACCGCACGATTATCACCGAACTTTCGCACCAGTCCGCGCGCCTCAATCGCAAGATCGGTCATAAGAGCCAACCCTACCGTCGGCTATGTCGCAGAGCCAACGGTCTGGACACCGACCGGTGAGGTGCAACTACGGTTGGGGCATGACTGATACCTGGAGCCACGAGGAACTCGTCGAGGCAACCGAAGCGGGTCGTATCGACACCGTCGTGTTGGCTTTCACCGATCACTACGGACGCCTCATGGGGAAACGTCTTGATGCCGACTTCTTTCTTGAAGATCCATCCGGTACTCACGCTTGCGATTACCTCTTAACAGTTGACATGGAAATGGAGCCGATCGAAGGATTCGCTTTTTCTAATTGGGATCTGGGCTATGGGGATCTTCATCTCACTCCAGATGTCAAGACTCTGAGACCGGTGCCTTGGCTTGAGCGAACCGCTTTGGTCATCTGTGATCCGACGACCCACGACGGAAATCCAATTGCGGTAGCTCCCAGATCAATCCTTCGCGAGCAGATCAACCGTATTGAGGCTCTCAACATTCGAGCGATGGCAGCTTCAGAACTTGAATATTTTCTATACCGAACGTCTTATCGAGAGGCTGCACAAGACGGCTACAACAACCTAGAACCAGCCGGTTGGTACATCGAGGACTACCACCTGTTGCAGGGAGCACGCACCGAAGATCTCAACGGTGCCTTTCGACGATATCTGAAGGACATGGCAATCCCCGTTGAGTCAACTAAGGGTGAGTTCGGCCGCGGGCAACACGAGTTGAATATCCGGTGGTGTGAAACTCTTGAGATGGCTGACCGGCATGTCCTGCTGAAGCAATGCGTCAAGGAAGTAGCCGATCAGAAAGGCGCAGCAGCAACGTTCATGGCGAAACCACACGACACCGAAGCCGGCTCGAGTTCTCACCTTCATCTCAGCCTTTGGTCGATGGACCAAGCCACCAACCTCTTCCCCGGTTCTCAGGAGGTAGCCGGACTGGAGGTTTCCGATACGTTTCTCCATTTCTTAGGCGGTTGGTTAGCGCACCTCCAGGAGCTGATGCCGTGTTTCGCTCCTACCGTCAACTCCTACAAGCGTTACCAATCAAAGTCTTGGGCACCGACCGGAGCTGCTTGGTCACCAGACAATCGGACAGCTGGGTTTCGCATCGTCGGCGAAGGTCAATCGTTACGCATCGAATGTCGGGTGCCTGGGGCCGACGTCAATCCTTATTTGGCCTATGCCGCCGCTATCGCCGCCGGGTTAGAAGGACTTGAAGGAAAAACGTGCCCTCCGCCCGCACTTGAGGGCGACGCCTACGAATCTGCAACAGGTTCCCTACCAACCTCACTGCGCGACGCGACCGAACTTTTCGAATCAAGCTCCGTCGCTAGACGGGCATTCGGCGACGCGGTGGTAGATCACTACACCCACTTCTGGCTACATGAAAGTGCCGCATTCGAATCCGCAGTAACCGACTGGGAACGGCAACGATATTTTGAACGAATCTGACTTCCGACGACATTCGTCGACCTCAGCGTCTTAGGAATCCAACAGTGCGGGTTGTCGTTCCCCTACACCGGTAGCTTTCTCGTAGGCGTATGCCAACTCCAACACTGAACGATCCTGGAGGCTGCGTCCAACAAGCTGCAAGCCAACCGGCAATCCGTCATCGGTAAACGCTGCGGGTACCGATATCGCCGGATGGGTCGTAGTAGTTATGTCACTGCATGAGCGCATCCAATCGATGTAGGTGTCGAAATTGATGCCTTCGATTTCGCGGATGTATTCGATGCCTTTGGCGAAGGGGGGTACTTGAGTGACGGGACAAGCCAAGAACTCAATATCTTCCATGAAGTCTTGGAGTTCGGAAAACATGCGGGCTTGCTTGTGACAGGCTTCGACATGGTCCTTCATGCTCATGGCAAGCCCTTTTTCGATATTCCAGACAACTGTTTCTTTTAGTTGATCCCTGTGCTTTTCGAGTAACGGAGAAAAGCTATGTGCAAAAATTCCAGCTCGAAGCGTCTGAAAAATTTCGGGTGCATCAGACAGGTCCGGCCATTTCTCCACAATGTCGCAACCTAAATCCGAAAGAACATCTGGAGTCGAAGCAAGGGCTTTTCGCACGGACGGGTCAACAGGTAGACCGCCCAAGTCCGGTGACCACGCCACTCTGACCCCTCGAAGATCTCGTTCCAGAGACCCTTCAAATATCTCTGGTGAATCTCTGTTCGAGTTCGGCGCCAACTGGTGCGGCCCCGCTATAACCTGCATCAACAATGCCACGTCACTCACGTTCCGAGCCATGGGCCCTTTGGTAGCAATGTGAAGCCACAGATTGGTGCTGGGGACCGTGGGGACACGGCCCGGGGATGGTCTAAATCCCACCACATTGCAAAATGACGCCGGGTTTCGAAGAGACCCACCTAAATCAGAGCCATCTGCAAGCGGCAGCATGCGTGCCGCGAGCGCTACTGCTGCTCCGCCGCTGCTCCCGCCACACGTACGCGAGGTGTCATAGGGGTTTGAGGTAACTCCGAACACTTGGTTGAACGTTTGGGAGCCCGCGCCGAACTCCGGGGTGTTGGTTTTCCCGACCATAACCGCGCCCGCAGCTCTCATACGTTCGACAATCAGATCATCCTCGTCGGGTACACGGTCTTTGTAGATTGGCGAACCCAAGGTGGTGCGAACCCCTGCGGTGTCAACCAGGTCCTTGTGGGCGACGGGCAATCCGTGAAGTAAACCCAGAGGTTCTCCCCGGGCATACGCATTATCTGCCTGATCTGCATAGTCGCTAGCCAGCTCCGGCACAAGACTGACGATGGCATTCAGTTCCGGGTTAACGCGTTCGATCCGAGTCAAGTGCGCCGCGAGCAACTCTCGAGCACTGATGTCCCCTTGCAACAACAGATGTCGCATCTCTAATGCCGTTAAGTCGCACAACGCCTCATTGGTCACTTCGCTATTTCACCACAAGCTGAGGCCCTTCACATTCCATACAAGTTGGCAGCTTTCGAGCTGCGTCTATATGTGACGGCATCGAGTCGCTAATAGCTCTACGCTCATCCCATGACCACCGAAAAAGAAGCCCGTACACAGACAACAGTCGAGCTGTTGCAAACGCTGATTAGGAATGCCTGCGTTAACGACGGGACTTCTACCTCAGGAAACGAGGTTCTCAATAGCGATGCTTTAGAGGCGTTTCTCGAGGGACCTGGCATCGAAATTGAGACGTTTGAACCTACACCCGGTAGGAAATCGTTGGTAGCCCGCGTAGCAGGGACAGATCCAAACGCTCCAAGCTTGTGTTTGATGGGTCATACCGATGTCGTCCCGGTGAATCCCGACGGCTGGGAACGCGACCCTTTCGGAGGCGAACTCATAGACGGAGAAGTTTGGGGTCGAGGTGCCGTTGACATGCTCAACTTGACCTCCTCCCAGGCAGTCGCATTCAAACATCTCGTCGGAACCGGTTTTCGACCTTCAGGAGACTTCATCTACTTCGCGGTCGCAGATGAGGAGTCGGGATCAGCGCACGGCGCGCAGTGGATGGCCGACCATCACCCCGATGCGATCATGGCTGACTACGTGCTCACAGAAAACGGTGGACTGCACAGTGGAACCTCAGACAATCCGTACATCGGAATAAATGTGGGAGAAAAAGGTGTCGCTTGGCGCCGGCTCCGCATCAAAGGGACACCTGGTCATGGGTCGGCACCGTTCAAGTCGGACAATGCGCTGGTGAGGGCCGCCGGGGTCGTGCAACGCCTGGCCGAATACAGACCCCCACCACAATTCCACGAACTGTGGCGCCAACAGGTCGACATCCTCGACGTTGATCAAGAAACAAAGTCGATCATGCTCGACGCAGAAAAAATTGAAGATTGGCTGGATTCGCATCCAGTCGAAGGGCTCGCCCGTCACTTCTACAGTTGCACCCACACGACGTTTTCACCCAACGTTGCCGAATCCGACCGCCGGATGAAGACCAATGTCATCCCGGATCAAATTGACGTCAACGTTGATATACGCACTCTTCCCGGCGAGTCA
>JASMKJ010000082.1 GCA_030749275.1 Acidimicrobiales bacterium | reverse complement strand
AGGAAACGGACTTCGACCTGCCTTTGCAGTTTGAAAATTTTCGGGATTGATCTAGATGCCGTCCCGCCAGCTTCCGTCGCGCAACCGCGAGATTCTTTTATCCATAGGTGGGTGGGTTGTAAAGAGGTTTCGGAAGGCCATTTGACGTCCCGCTAGGGGGTTGGCGATATACATCTGCGCTTGATTAGCGTTGGCCAGGCTTGGGATTGCGCGGCTGGCGACGTCCAACTTTTCAAGTGCCGCTGCTAGCGGTTCACCGTCACCAATCATCCTCGCTGCTGTTCGATCTGCCTGGAATTCGCGGCTTCTGCTAATTGCCATCTGGATCAGAGCGGCAGCTATAGGGGCGACGATTATGAGAAGGAGATCGACTAGCACATTGCGATCGCGATCTCTGCTCCCGCCTCCGAAGATCATCGCGAATTGTGCCATGTTGGCAACGAAACTAATTGCCATAGCGATAGCGGCAGCGACGGAACCGATGAGGATATCGCGGTTCTTGATGTGAGCCATCTCGTGGGCCAAGACGCCTCGAATCTCGCTCCAAGACAGATGCTGCGTGAGGCCTTCTGTGATACACACCGCTGCGTTAGCGGGATTTCGACCAGTCGCGAAGGCGTTGGGTTGCGGATCGGGGCTGATATAGATTCGCGGCATTGGTTGACCAGATAGATCGCATAGTTCTCTCATGATCGACCAGTACTCCGGAAGCTGGCCCTCTTCGACTTCAATTGCGCGCGCGGATCGAATTGCAAGCTTGTCGCTCATCCAATAGCTGCCTCCGACCATGGCGAGGGCGAGAAACAGTCCGATGGTTAGTCCCCCAGATCCCCAGAAACTGGAGATAAACATGATCAAGGCGCCCATGGCGGCGAGGAGCATTGTGGTTTTGAGGGTGTTTTTCATTGGATCCCTCCGTGGTCGGTGCTTGCCCTTAAACGTATCGGCTTTCGGTCGCCCTATCTCATCAGGGCTGTCTCATTCAGTGAGGGTGGTAGCCGCTGTCCAGAAAGATGGTGGGGATGTCTTCGTTGCGGTACATCCGAACATTTCTCATGTCGTCATCAATCGCGAGCACAGGGAGGTAGCCGTGGTGACGGAGGGTTTCTGTTTCGTCGCGTTTGAACCCTGGTGATGCTTGGAAGTCGCCAAGCGGCCTCATGATGAGGAGGTCGTATCTAATTTGGTTGCGTTCCAGCCATTCCGTCGTGGTTTTCTGGATCCAAGTCGGTCGAGAGGTGAGAAGCACAACGAGTAATTCGGGGTCAAGCAGTTCGATGAACACTTTGCTTTCTTCGAATACTCCATCTCCCCCGCATTCGGCGAAGAAGCCATCCCAGTCACGCCATGGGGGATCCAGATAATGCTGGCGATGTTCAGCATCAGCGAGGACTCCGTCGATGTCTACGATGACGCAATCGCCTTGCTGTGCTGGTTTGTGTCTCCATTGCCAATGACGCGGGGCGGAATTCATGAAGTAGAGGCCAGGAGTCAGTCCTCCTGTGGTGCCTGTTCCGCTCGATTGCGAATTTCGTCGACCACGCTCTCGTCGGCCAGGGTTGTGGTGTCGCCAAGTTGTCTTCCCTCCGCGACATCGCGGAGTAACCGTCTCATAATTTTGCCAGAACGTGTTTTGGGTAGATCGGGGACCAGGACGACTGCTTTGGGTCTGGCAATCGCTCCCAGTTTGGTGGCGACATGTTGTCGTATTTCTTCTCGAAGTTCGTCACTTGGTTCATTTCCGCCTCTCAAGATGCAGTAGCCGACGATGGCTTGTCCGGTCGTGTCGTCAGTCGCCCCGACTACTGCCGCCTCGGCAACTGAGGAGTGGTCAACCAGAGCAGATTCAACTTCAGTGGTGGAGATTCGATGCCCTGAAACGTTCATTACGTCGTCGACTCGCCCAAGAAGCCACAGGTAGCCGTCGTCATCGACTTTTGCGCCGTCTCCTGCAAAGTACCGTCCTGGGTATTCGGACCAATAGGTTTCTTTGTATCTTTCTGGGTCACCCCATATGCCTCGGAGCATTGACGGCCACGGTTCGGTGACTGTTAAGTAGCCGCCGCCTTTTTCAACCTTGTTTCCGTCGTCATCCACCACTTCCACTACTACCCCCGGGATGGCGTGGGTGGCTGAACCTGGCTTGGTAGTGGTTACCCCGGGCATTGGGGTAATCATGTGCCCTCCGGTTTCGGTTTGCCACCAGGTATCGACAATTGGGCATCGCTCGCCGCCGATGTGTTTGTGGTACCACATCCATGCTTCTGGGTTAATCGGCTCTCCTACGGTTCCTAGAACGCGCAAGCTTGAGAGGTCGTGTTGTTCAACTTCTTGGGCACCCCATTTCATGAAAGTTCGGATCGCTGTTGGTGCCGTGTACAGCTGGGTTACGCCGTATCGCTGCACGATGTCCCATAGCCGATCTTTGGGCCAAGCAGCTCTATCGCCTTTGCGAAATTCGGGTCGTGGAGTGTCTGGTGTGCCTTCGTACATGACGGAGGTAGCCCCGTTGGCTAGAGGGCCATAGACGATGTAGCTGTGACCCGTCACCCAACCGATATCCGCTGCGCACCAGTAAATGTCGGATTCTGGGGCGAGGTCGAAGATGTATTTGTGGGTGAATGCCACTTGGGTCAGATAGCCGCCTGTGGTGTGCATAATACCTTTGGGCTTAGCGGTGGTGCCTGAGGTGTATAGGAGGTATAGCAAGTCCTCACTGTCCAAATGTTCTGGTGGACAATCTGGCGAAGCCGGTTCCATTAACTCGTGGTACCAGTGGTCGGTCGCTGGGTCCCATTCCACGTCTTGGCCAGTCCGGCGGACAACGATCACATTTTCGATGGTTGAGGTTGAGGCGACCGACGCATCTGCGGTGTCTTTTAATGGGAAGGGGTCACCGCGTCTGTAACCGCCGTCTGCGGTTATCAGCAGTTTCGCATCTGCATCATCAATTCGATCCGATAGCGAGTCGGCAGAAAATCCGCCGAAGACAATTGAGTGCGGAGCACCAATTCTCGCGCAGGCCAACATCGCAACTGGAAGTTCGGGGATCATGGGCATGTAGATGCAAACACGGTCACCTTTTTGAATACCTAGTGACTTCAAAACATTTGCAAACTTTGATACTTCTTCGAGCAGCTCGTTGTAGTTAATGGTCCTGGTATCTCCGGGTTCGCCTTCCCAGTGGAAAGCAACTTTGTCTCCTCGTCCCGCTTCCACATGTCGGTCAAGGCAGTTATAAGAAATATTGAGTTTGCCCTCCACGAACCACTTCGCAAATGGAAGGTCCCATTCCAAGACAGTGTCAAAATCTTCGAACCAAGTGACAAGCTCTCTGGCTTGGCGAGCCCAGAAGCCGAGCCTGTCAGCCTGTGCTTCCTCGTAAAGGCTTGTGTCTGTAATAAGCGCATTCCTTTGGAAAGTTTCCGACGGCGGGAAGGTACGGTCCTCTACGTAGTAGTCCTCGATGGTTGGTTCGGACATCTTGATCCCCTTTTCGTGGCAGGCGCTCCGGCTTGGGTTTGACAGCTTGCGAGCCTAGCCCCTAGTCGGCTTCTAGTCGGAGGGAGCTCATTAATCACCCATTCGCCACTCGGCAACGAGGAAACCGCCCAGGCCTTCCGGGTCGGTCAGTGTCGCTGCCTCGTCGAGGACGGATCTAGTCGCCACAGCTGCGGCATTCGGAGATGAAACTGAACTTTGCCACCGGTTTCGAGCCCACTCAGTCATCGAATACAGGCCTTGACTCTCGAGCCAATCGGCTTGAGTGCAAATGGAAGGTGATCCTGGAAGCTGGTCGAATGCCACATCACAAGTGATGTCTCGAGTCCCTGATTCTTCATATGGTGAGCCTGACCTGCGGTGGTTTCGGTAGGTTCGTAACCATTCAGCCAACGGTCGTTCATCAAAAGTCTTGGAGTTCTCTACGCCGTAGTCAAAGATGAGCAACCTGCCCCGGTCCAGTGTCTCTAGAGCTCGGTTGACCCACACCGCTGCTTTCAGTTGTAACGGCAGACAACTGCCTGTTTGAGCGTTGGGTGCTATGGCTGAGGCCATTTCTTGGGCCGCTTTGGGTGCTGTTTGCCAATCTTCTGATCCATTGTCGATATGGAGCTCTACCCATCCTGTGGCTGTCTTTTTCACAACTCGGGGCGGCAGATTATCGAGTAGTTCGTTGGCCAGAACTACCCCGGTAAAGGGTCCTGGCGGCAAGTCTCGCAGGGCAGCTAATGGCGCCTCATCAAGATCCCGAAAGCATGAGGTCGTTACTTTCGCGAAAGCGGCTTCGCGTTGGAGTTCTGAACGTTCAACCATGACGTACCGAAGAGCTTCCGTGCA
>JASMKJ010000081.1 GCA_030749275.1 Acidimicrobiales bacterium | reverse complement strand
CCCCGCTGACAAAACTGGGTGAACGGCAGGCACGGGGAGCTGCGGAACAGTTGCTTCGTGATGGAACGACCTTCGACATCGTCGCATCAAGTGATCTACACAGAGCACGCCACACTGCAGAAATCATCAGTGAAGTATTGGGTAACGGGGCTGTTAAGTCTCGAAGCGAATTCAGAGAACGGTCCGCTGGTGTCTGGCAGGGTCTCACCCGATCAGAAATAGAGAGTTCTTGGCCTAACGCCATTGCGGAGCAACGATGGCCCGAGGGTTACGAGTCAGATGATTCGGTGACCGGGCGGGTAATACCAGCTTTGCGTCAACTAGCAAGTAGCTGTGAACGCCTCTTGCTTGTCGGACACTCCGGATTGATCCGTGCATTAGATAGAGCTACCAATGCTTCGCAAGCTGCGATCACTAACCATCTTTCGGGTCGTTGGTATCAGTTGGGGAACGAACTAACGGCCCGTGAAGTGGCGGATTTTTCTGAAGACCGTCTTGAACACGAACTTGAATAACTATCTCTTGTTCAATAGAGATCTATGCCTGTTTGAGCCAGGAGGTGGCTGAGCTAATTTCGACGCCGTCTGCTAGTGCCTGCATAGTCGCCTCGACTTGTGACAATTCAACTTCCAAGTCGTTGAGTTCCGCGTCAGTCAAAGAGGGGTCCGCATGGCTGTGGCCCTGGTTCTCATTAGTCACATTCTTGAGTTTATGTTTCCAGAGAACTTTGGTCAGGTAACCGATGGGAATTTGGGGAATTTAGATGTCTTGTGAGGGTGGTTCTTCGGGTCAAAGCTGATCGAGACTGCGAAACAGGGTTTCTGCCGCGGCAACGTCGCGTTCGTGCGCTCCGATTAGAACCACCGCGCGTGGTGCGTCGTTCCTCCAGCGGTCAATTGACCAACGTCGACCCACGATTTGCAACTGGTACAGGTTGTTGTCTGTATCCGCGAACCAACCCTTACCGCGAAGAAGTTGAAGATCTCCTTTGTCGAGCAGGCTCCCTACGTCAGTTCGATGCCACGGTCCAGCCGGGCTGACAATCGTCGACGCAAACGGGAAAGCGTCTATCTCTTCGTTGCTTGGCATCGAGACACCGTTGATGGCGGCACCGACAACGACGCCAAGGTCGATTTGTCCTTGGCAAATCGAAATAATTCTGCTTCCGGGCGCTATTGCGCTGACGAGATCGGTAGCTCGCTGTTGCTGGAACTCGTCCGTTAGGTCGGCTTTGGAGAGAAGAACCAGATGAGCTGTTTGAAGTTGCCGAGAAAGAAGCGAAGCGATTTGCGGATTCTCGAGATAGGCGTCCAGTGAAGTGGGATCAGCGACGGCGACGATCCCGTCTAGTCGACACTGGGGTAGTCCGTGAATTACTTGGCTTATGTTGACGGGGTCCGCGACACCACTCGCCTCAATGAGGACGACGTCATAGGAGTCAGCGCTTAGCTGTTCCAGTTGCTCGGAGAGGTCATTCGACAAGGCACAACAGACACATCCGTTAGACAGCGAAATCTGTTGGCTTGTCATATTTCGGATTAAGTGGGCATCAACCTCCACCGCCCCAACATCATTGACGATGACTGCAATTCTTAGGGCACCCGGATGCTCCAAGAGATGGCGTAGCACAGTGGTTTTTCCGCTTCCCAAGAAACCCGTGAGCAGCGTGACGTCAAGCTGCGGTTGAAGTACTTGTTCTTCTTGGCCGGGCAGGTGCGCGAAGTGCAGAGTCGAAAGGACGCTAGTCCAAGCTGCGTCAATCTCATCTAGGGTTGATTTAGTTGGTTGGTTCACCGTCAAGCACCGTGTCGTGGACTTCAATGTCTTTGATCTCTGTGACATTTACTTCATAAGGGTCGTCATCCAAGATCGTAAAATCAGCGTATTTTCCCACCTCTAGGGAACCTAAGCGGTCATCGCGATTCAATATGTATGCAGCATCGATGGTGATTGCCCGAAGCGCGCTGTCGACGGAGATTCTTTCTCCCGGTGCCATGATGGTCTCATTGTCGGCACCAATCCGATTTACGGCACACCATGCAGCCAAGAGGGGAGACAGTGGCGTTACCACCAAATTGAAATCGCTGTGAAGAGCGAAAGGAACCCGCGCTCGTTCTAAAGAACCCAAGCGTGCTGTTGCCTCACTGCGGTCGGGTCCAAACCCGTGTTCACTGTGTAACTGAGCTCGAAAATGCACAAAATAGATATTCACTGAGGCCTGTCCCCCGAGTGCAGCTAGACGGCGTGCTTGGGCGGGAGATGAAATGCAATAGTGCTCCACTGTAAATCGATGGTCGAACCGTGGATGTATGCGTTGCAGCGACTCGAGGGTGTCGAGCGTCATGTCGAGGGTCCGGTCGCCGTTAGCGTGAGAGTGAATCTGGATGCCGGCTTTCCAAAATGGGAGCATCCGATCGACCATGTCTTCCCAGGGAACCTCACCAGTGTGTGCACCGTCTTCGTCTAAGTAGCCGGGTTCGTTCATAACCAGCGTCATGGACGGGTAGGAGCCGTCGTTCACATATTTGACTCCGTGAGTATTTAGGCGCTCATTTCCTTCAGCACGCTTTGTTTCCAGAAACTGGAGCATGTCGGAGCCGAATTCCCTTACAAGCTTCGGCTCGAAAGGAATCATGAACATGCGGAGCGGGAGCGTCCCATCCGCTATTGCCGACGCATGATCGTTCCATTCAGGTTCAAACCCGTCGGCCATCCCCCAAACTAGGTCTGCTGTGGTAGTGACCCCCGCTGCTTTTGCTACTGCCCCCATCCGATCAATCGCGGTTCGACCGGCGTTCGGCCCGTAGACCTGTTGGGCGACTGGCCGAGCAGCACGAGCTGTCGCTTCTGTTTCTACGAACCACCCGTTAAGGCGGCCGTCTGGGTACCGTCCGATCCCATGACCAACTGAATCGTCGTTAACTCCAATCAACTGAATCATTGGGGTGTTGGCGTAAACAATGTGGGGTGCGTACGCGATAACCCAGATCGGGACGGAGTCGCTGATCTGGTCGAGCATGTCGCGGTCTAAGTGACCGTCCTGGCTCGCGGGATCATATCCCCAAGCGGTGATGGGAACATTTGGGTCGCTATGTTCTGCTACCAAGGCTCGGAGTTGATTCAAAACGGCGTCTCGACTGGGAAGACCTTTTCTAACCCCGCCAGGGGCAGCGGAGTCAACCGGTCCCAAATACTCCAAACCCATGTAGGTGCCACTGAGTCTGAGGTGCGTGTGGGGGTCAATAAAGCCCGGCATCATGACTTTGTCTTTGTACCGGTCATCAATTGAGTGTGGATAACGGCGCAACCATGGTTGCATCGACTCGATAGAACCAACAGAAACTATTCGCCCCTCCGAAACTGCTACCGCTGATGCTTTTGGCCGACCAGGGTCCATGGTGTGAATCTGCGACGCCGGATAAACCGTTATGTGTTCCATAACTTCCCCTTGATCGTCCACAACGTATCTTGAACGTCCACCTATTTTCTTGGCGTCATCGTTCAACGTGTGGCCCAACATCTCTGATCAACAAAAAGTGTCCCTTCGGTTGCAGGGGCAAAGAGATGCAGAATGTCGAAGCATCGTAGAATTAATTATTGTGGACGAGATCCAATGCACGGCCATCGAAAACGAGTGGGAATCGCCTCCCAACCCTTTGATGCATCCACCTTGCCAATGCCCCAAATGCAAAGTTGATCCGATTGAGGCTGACCCGTCACCGGGTCGGCTGCGGGCGAGCGGCATGCGCCAGCGTCCAGCGGTAGAGGCGGTCGAGTTAGGTACTGAAGGTCAAGACCTTCTATAGGCCCGGGGTGTCTGTGGCTAGTCTGGTTGACGAGGTGACATCGATGGAGCGAGATTGGAAGTGCTGCTGGGTTGCTTGCACCCAGATGGGACCAGCTTGTCTCGGGGGTTTTGCGGACTCGGAGCGTCGGACCGTCTTTGCGAGAGAACGCCCAAAAGATTTCCCGGGAACGACAAATGACCGCACCCGAGGGAACAGACATTGAGATAGCCAGAGTAGATGCGGTGCAACAACAAATCAGTTCTCATGATTTCAACAATGTAGAAATGACAGCGTTCAGCGGAGGACCTGACGGAGGAGCGCCGGTACGCTGATTGTGGGCCGCTAGCTCATCGGGTAGAGCAGGGGACTTTTAATCCCAAGGTGCCGGGTTCGAGCCCCGGGCGGCCTACGTTTATTTCGCTATAGGTGCGATCGTGGCGTCAGTGAGTCGAACAAGGTCATTGAAAGCGATCGATATATCAAGTCCGCGTTTTCCTCCGCTGCAGTAGATGCGTGTGATCTCCGAGGACGACGAATCCAGAACGGTTTCAAGGCGACTGCGAGTTCCCAGTGGGCTTATTCCACCTCGGGTGTAGCCGGTTACACGCTCGGCGTTCTCAGGGGCGGCCATCACTGCGTTTTTGTACCCCAATGCCGCTGCGGCTGCTTTCAGACTCAGCGATTTAGAAACTGGTATCACCGCTAACGCATGTTGTGATCTGTGACTTTTCACAATTTCAAGAACCAGTGTCTTAAAAACCGAATCCGGAGAAACCCCCAAAGCTTCAGCTGCTTCAAGCCCATAGTGGCGGTTCGTCGGGTCGTGCTCATAGTGATGGAGACCAATGTCAATGCCAGCGGCTTCCGCGACGCGAATAGCGGGTGTCATACAACTCAAGCCTGTCAGGTGAAGGGGCTTATTCCACTAGATGAAGATTGTTTCGGCGACGCACCCAGTATTCGTGATCAACTTCGTCAGCTTCGTGGCGACGGCGCCGCAAACGGGCTATCGCTGCGTGACGGAGCGCCAAGGTTTGACTCAAACCTTGTCGGCTTATTCGTTCGTCGTTCATCTCACGGATCCGCGTTTGAGCCTTCAGTAGGTTTAGATCCCCGATCTCATCTCCGGGCGTTACCTCTAACTCAAATAACGTCGGCGTCTCCATGACATCTAGTTTCACAAAAGGGTGAGACAGCGGGATTTGCGATCAGCGGCCCGAGTGACCAAAGCCCCCCAAACCTCGTTCGGTTTCATCTAGGTGTTCGGATTCTTCCCATGTAACTTCTTCGACTTTTTGAACAACCAACTGGGCAATACGATCCCCACGACGCACTTCGTAAGGTTCACTCGGATCGGTGTTGACCAGCAATACTTTGAGTTCGTCTCTGTAGCCACTGTCAATCAAGCCAGGGGTGTTGAGACACGTAACGCCGTGGCGCAGCGCTAAACCACTGCGCGGTTGAACGAACCCTGCGTATCCAGCGGGTATGGCGATTGCTATGCCCGTACCGATCAACGCGCGACCGCCTCCGGGGGGAAGAGTGGCCTCTTCATTCGCAACGAGATCAGCTCCGGCGTCACCAGCTTTCGCGTAGTTGGGAAGCGGAAGATCAGAATTGAAACGTTGAACTGGGATGAGAACCACTCCCTGACTCTAGGCACAGTCAGTTGATGATGCAGGCACCCTGTCGAACAGGCGCTGTGCGCCTAGCATGAGCGCATGCTTGTTTGGATGGATCTCGAGATGACGGGGTTGGAACCGGCACGTCACGTCATTGTCGAAATCGCCACAATCATCACCGATGACCGGCTTGAGATCATTGCCGAGGGCCCAGACCTAGTCATTCACGCAGAGGATTCTCAACTTGCTGAAATGGACGACTTCGTGACCGATATGCACACTCGTTCTGGTCTCCTTGAGGAGATACGCAAGTCATCGGTAACGATGGGCGAAGCATCCCAACTGACACTCGATTTTATAAAGAAACACATTTCGAAACCTAGGTCGGTGCCGTTGTGCGGTAATTCCATCGGAACTGACCGACGGTTTCTAGATACGTACATGCCTGACATTGAACACTTCTTGCATTACAGATCGATAGATGTGTCAACAGCTAAGGAGTTAGCGCGTAGGTGGAATCCGAAAGTTCTTGAGGGAGTCCCCAAGAAAGAAACTTCGCACCGGGCTCTGGACGATATACGCGAGAGCATCGCTGAATTAAATCATTATCGAGAACATCTATTTAACCTTGCTGAGAAATCGAATTCAGATTAGATAAGACGGTAAGATCTCTCTGATGAATCGTCCTATGCGCGAGGAACAACGGCCTCCCGATGAGGCGGTCGTGGAGTTGGCCCCCAACGTAAGGCGACTGCAATTACCAATGTCTATGCCCGGATTGGGTCACGTCAATTGTTACATCCTCGACGATGAACGCGGTGCAGCGCTCGTCGACCCTGGGCTACCCGGGCCAACAAATTGGAAAGCTCTGATGGCAGGTTTAGCCCGAGCCGAAGTGCCCCCTGAACGAGTGCATTCGATAGTGGTCACTCACAGCCACCCAGATCACTTTGGAGCAGCTGGGCACTTTCACGACAAGTACGGGTGTGAAGTCATTACCCACAAAAATTTCAGGATGTGGTGGAATCTGGAGGAAGAAGACGATGAGCCGCTCCAAAACGTCTCGGCATCGGATGAAAACGCCCAACTCCGAGACGACCCCCTCTTCGCTGGTCTGGACACGGGACCTCGAGGCCCAACTCCTTGGGGAGGCGAACGGTACAAGATGCCGTGGCATCGGCGACTCGGCTACGCGATGATGCGGAAGGGTTGGGGCGGAGCATGGTTTTCTACTCCGAAACCAACAAAAAGAGTTGAGGATGCCGACCCGATACGCCTTGCGAGACGAGATTTTGTCGCCGTTCATACACCGGGACACACAACGGATCATTTGTGTCTTTATGACCCCGAAGCTGGCCTGATGTTGTGCGGAGATCACGTTCTCCCAACCATCACGCCCCACATCTCAGGTTTCGGCCCAGCTGCTGACCCCCTCAAAGACTTCTTTTTCAGTCTCGACCGAGTGGCAGATTTTGATGGAATCAAACTAGGCCTGCCTGCGCATGGTCAGCCGTTTACGAATCTCGCCCAACGTGTTGATGACATTAAGCGTCATCATGAAGAGCGTCTAAACCTGCTTCGCGAAGCATCAGACCGCCTAGGTCGCGCATCGGTCCAGAAGTACATGAAAGAGCTTTTCCAGCAGCGTTCTTGGGGCCCCATGGCTGAATCGGAAACGTTTGCCCACCTCGAGCATCTCCGTCAAATCGGCGAAACCGATGCCAGCCGTACCTTGGACGGGATTTTGGAATATTCCTTTCATTGATTCTTTTGTATTTCGGTTTGAGTACAGGTGGAAGCTCTCGTGGCGGAAGCTACCCTCATCATTCGGGCCATTTTGCTTGACTGATTTAATTCATTTGATCTAGTTCAAGCATTTGTGGTGGCCTTTGTTTAGTTCATCCTCTCAAGCAAGAGTCTGTGAAGACAATGCGTAACTTCTTTTCAACAAGCTGGCCGGGTTCCGTGAACACAACCTCTCGCGCGCTTTGTCACAGCGCGACCGCCAATTCGCGCATGTCAACAAAATTCACTAGTGGGTTCGCCACGATGCCACCGGCAACTTATTTCACCGGCATTAAGCATCATCCGTGGCGGCCTTCGGAGGAGCAGATGTAGCTGCAAATAGCACATCAAAGATTCCACTGTAAGGCCGCCGGTTCACCGGCGGCCTTAATGCTTTTACCCCCTATAAACCAATCCGCAATTAGTCAAAAGAAAAACCAAGGAGAAACCAATGCTCGAGCTTCTCATCGAAACCGAAGACGAATGGAACGTTGCTGGTCGATGCAACGACAACAACGGGACTTTGACCCATCTATTCTTTTCGGACAACATCGCGCACCAAGCACGAGCGAAGGCAATGTGTGCCAAGTGTCCAGTTAGTGGAGAGTGTCTTGAGGCCGCTCTCACCCGAAAGGAGTTGTGGGGCATTTGGGGTGGCCAACTCATCGAGAATGGGCGCATTGTGGTCGGAAAAAGAGGTCGAGGCAGACCTCCCAAACAGCCCCGCCCTGTGGTCGAAGTTAACGAAGTGCCTATACCGCCGGAGCTCGTTTCGGCTTAACCGCACAGAGAAGTTGTCCCCTCTGCTTCTTCTCTGGCAGACCCGTCGGCGCGAGACCGCTGAGAGCCTCCGAAATGGACGCTTAACAGCAAGTCGCTATAACCGGCTCGGTCGAGGAGCCCCCGGGATTAACTACCCCGGGGGCTCCGACGCGTTCAAGAGGTACCGTGAGGTCTGGCTGCCTACAGATCGATATTGAGAGCAACATGGTCCATTCCTGGAGACGACTACTAATCGGTTTTCT
>JASMKJ010000080.1 GCA_030749275.1 Acidimicrobiales bacterium | reverse complement strand
AATTCCTTGGGGAAGGATCGCCTAGGAAGTAAAAACCGCCAACCGACTCGACCAAATGAATGGAAGGGTTCACTGATGCATACCGGTGCGGTAGTATCTCCTACCACATCAAACCCCACCGTACAATTCAGCCTTGATGGTAACTCAGGTTGTTGGAATGATGATTGATACCGATAGCTTGCCACCTGCTTGTAGAGATTATGATTTGCGAGGTGCGATTGCTGATAGGTATGAATGAATTCGAGACTATTCGTAGCAATATATGCAGATGTATCGTTGATTCCAATCATCTTCGGTGTACTACCGAACCAACGATCATGTGTCATTTGAATAAAGTTGAACAACCAATTACCGAGTAACTTCTGGTATTGTATTGAACTCCACTTAAGCGAATGGTAGTTGTTCAACTCATCTGCAAGCTCAGGCAGGAGTAGGTCATAGATACTCTTACATTCTTCGTAGGCATTATGGGCATCGTGCGCATCTCTTAACCACTTATGGCTGTCGTCCCAAGTGAACATTCTCTGGCTCCTGACTAGCGGCGTGATAATCGAAAACGAGGAACCGGCGCCACAACCACGTCTAGTTGATCAATTCTATGAGTGTAAACTTAGCCTATTTCTACATGCTAGGAATCTCGACGACCTCAAACTCGGCATTCTCGAATGGGTGACTGATTCAACCACAGCCGCTTCCACGGTGAACTTGGCAACCTCCCGCCAGCAGAGTTTGAAGACATCCACTACCGTCAACATGTCCCAGCCGAAGCGGCCGGGTCCAAACAAACCAGCTTGCATGAAACTCGGGGCGGTTCACTGTCTTGTCGGACTACCCAGGAGATGGCGCGGCAGGCTTCACACCCGACGGACCTCTCCGCGGATACACCACTACCCGGGACTCAACTCCAAACCACCCACTGCTAGGATGCCGCCACCACGCTGGACAACTTACAATGGGTGATTCGTTCAATGAAGTTAGCTGGCAACCTTGGCTGATCCGATCTTTCGATGACCGGACGCCAAGTCGTCGTCTGGGCCAATGACTCCGCCCCCGAGAAAATCCCCGAGGGACGCCTCCACTACCTCTGGAACCATTGCATCGAAGGGGAACACCAGCGTTCTCTACTCGCTCATGTTGAGCGTCATGGAGATCGACTCAGGGACCGATACCTGCGGTGGATTGAGGAGCTTGCTGATACCGATTGCCGCGGCCGTTCACTGGTCGACAAGTTGGAACTCCGGAACGGGCTGAGCTACTGGTGGATGACGCGTGCAGCTGAACGGAGCCCTTGGCGATCTGATTCAAACGCGACTGTGCTCCGCCTCATGGCGCTTGAGGAGATGCTCCAAGAGGAGTCTCCGCCGACTGTCCTGTTGGTCGGTGCAAACAGACCTGTCACAAGAGCTGTAAGGGGTCTCTGTCTTAGAGTCGGCGTCCAGTTCGCGCGAGCAAGTCCGCCAAGGCGTTCATTGAGTGTCCAACTGAAACGATTGAAGCCGCATCCGCACACGCTTCAGGCGATAGTTCTCTTCGGACAACTGGTGTGTCGACGGTGGAGATTTCGGCGACTGGCTGAGCCCACTTGGCCACACGGGGACCACTCGGTATTCTTTTGTTCCGTTTTCATGAACCTTGACCGGGAGGAAGCCGAGGTCGGTCGCCATCAGTCCACCTACTGGGAAGGGATTCCAGGAATATTGGATGAGTGGGGCTGGAGTCACAACTGGGTCCACCTCTACCTTGGTGCACATAACGCGCCTGATGTCGACGAGTCAATCAATCTGGTTGGACGATTCAACGACGACCCCTCCAGGTCTGACACGCACACCTTCCCAGAGGCGTACCTCTCCATCGGGGTACTCGTCCGGGTACTGCGTCAATGGGTTCGCCTGTTAGTCCAATCGATACGGGTTCGCCCGTTTACCGGTCGCGGAGCCCGCCAGGGTGATTCTCCCTGGCTACGTTCCGTTATGGCAAAGGACTTTGTCCTCTCACTACGGGGATTTGAAGCGCTAACAAACCTATGGTTTGTTGAACTCTTTGACCGGATCGCTGTCGAAATGCCAACCCAGGCGAGCGGCTACTACCTCTGCGAAAACATCGCATGGGAGCGAGCGCTAGTCCATGCATGGCAGAGACACGGACATGGACGCCTGGTAGGCGTTGCACACGCTACGGTCCGTTTCTGGGACCTCAAGTACCAACAGGACTGGAAGGCCTGGGAAAGGCGGCTTGAGCGGGGAGTTCCTGAACCGGACCACTTGGCGGTGAATGGGCCAATGGCATACCGGTCTCTCCGAGGCGACGAGGCACCGAGCGGGTTTATCCTTCGCTGTGAAGCTGCGCGTTACGGGCGCCTTGTCCATCGACCGGACCTCCGGTGGAGTCCACCGACAGGTCGGCGTCGGCTCTTGGTTTTCTGTGAGTTGAGCAGCACCGGAACGTCGTTCGCCCTTTCACTCTTGGCGGCGGCGATCGCGAAGGCCGATAGGCAGATTGATGTCACGGTAAAGCCACATCCTGGCTACTTGCCCAACAGCACTGAGTTGACTGCCGTGGGCGGGCAACTTGTTGATGGCCAAGTGGAGGATCTACTTACAGACTGCGACCTGGTCCTAGTTTGCAACGGGACTTCATCCGCACTTAATGTACGCGTCTTCGGCTGGCCAATGGTTGTTGCATTGAGTCCAACCCAACTGAACTTGAGCGATCTGAGAGGCGATCCTGACGTTGAGTTCGTCTCGACACCAGAGGAGTTGGCAGCCTTCCTCTCACTGGATCATCAGCCTCCGTCGCCTCGACCGGCGGAGCAGTATTTCGATCTTGACCCCAGTTTGACCGGTTGGCGTAGATGCTTGGCCGAAACCTGACGATGTGTTGAGTGAACGCTGGCCATCGGTATGTGTCGTGATTCCCAATCACGATCGCGTCAACGAACTGCTTCAGGCAGTTGCATCAGTTGAGGCGCAGCACTACGAAGGCCAGGTACGTATCTACATTGTGTATCGGGAGCGTCCTGGCATTGACGAAGTGCTCTCGAGACTCGAAAATGTGATCGCTCTGCCTTCTACCAACGAAGAGGGTAGAAACTCACTCGCGGTGAAGCGGAATATCGCTATCGACGCCAGCACGGAAGATCTAATCGCATTCCTGGATGATGACGATGTCTGGCACCCCCTCAAGTTGGCGGCGCAGGTTATGACCATCAACAGTGGTGACGGAACTGTCGCGGTCAGCACTCGACCCACGTACTTCTCAGAACAGCCGAGGTGGAATCGCTTGGCCGGCGGTAGGGGTTACCGTGATTGCACCAGGCGTCGCTTGGTAGCGGGAGGTCAC
>JASMKJ010000079.1 GCA_030749275.1 Acidimicrobiales bacterium | reverse complement strand
TGAAGCCGTTGCGCTCATGTAGTTCGGTGTACGCATCGACGGAATAGAGCTTTATGTGCTGCTCGCCCATAACAATACGTCCCGGATCCAGACCGCCACGCCGGACGACATCAACCAAGAAGCTCTGGGCATGTGGAACCTCGGAGACGAACAACCCGCCAGGTGCGAGAAGTCCGTGAACACGCGTCAAGAAGTCATCGGCATCAAGCACGTGTTCAACCACGCCCCATGCCATGACGACATCGAAGCAGGACGTCGTCTTGTCATAGTCCTGGAGTCGGCCGTGGAACACCTCGGCGTGGCCGCGCTCGCTGAGCCAATCCACCGCTGTCTCGTTCATCTCGATGGCATGAGTTGACCAGCCCTCGTCTCGGAAGACCTCGAGCACTTCACCGACACCTGCACCAATATCGAGCACGCGACCGGGAACCCGCCCTCCACGTAGCGCAACCAGTTGATCAAACTTTCCGCGCCCAATCAGTTGAGTGCGCTGTTCAAACATCGGCAGTACAGAGGTGATGTACAGCGTGTTGTAGTACTCGTCGCTGTACAGCTCCTCTATGCACTCATCCGTAAGCCGAGGGCTTACGTAGACCGTCTGACATGAACCGCACGTACCGTGCCGGAATCCCTTCAGACTGAACACCTGCTCTACTTCCGGATGCCCGCAATGCGGACATGCCACTTCTACTGCACAGGCCTCATCGAGTTCCCCATCGCTGAAGAAACGCGAGAGCATCGACGACCAGACAATCCCAAGTTCCTCACGGTCGGTCTTTAGGTCTCCCGGACGCAGCGGAACACTCAACGCAGCCCTCCCCTAGAACAATCCACCTTCTCCTCCAACCGAACAATCTCGCTCAATCGACCCGAGGGCTTGCCAAGTCCAAGCCTCGATTATCCAGACCTCAACTCTAGACCGATCTCTACTCGACACTCGCCGATTGCCGATTGCCGATTGCCGATTGCCGGCATCTAAGAGAGGGTGGCTAGTTGTTCCTCGCGATTTCCGAATTATTTAGATTCTCTCGTCTCTAGAGGCATACGCTCGGAAAGCAACAGCAACAGCGATTGTTTCTCCGAGATGACACTGACGACCAGAGCCTAAAGACCAGTCGCAACCCAAGAGTCGGACGTTGCTCAACCTCGTTGACTCATCGAATGCAGACCAAGTTCCCCTTCGGTGCAGTCCCCGTTATACCATAGCTATTGACACATCCATACTAGACACACCGGTGCGCTTGATGAAACGAATTTGGATTATATCATACCTCTTTCGGTCATTGTTAGATCGATTCTATTCATTAATTATTTCGCAATTTTTAAATTCCGTCGGTGTTCGATTACGATTGAGAGCATTCGGTAACAGAATTACAAATCCGTGGAATATATCCCTAGGCGATAACTTCAGTTCCCGAGAAGGCCTCAAACTTCTGGCGGAAGGTCCGATAACAGTTGGAAATCATGTTAGCTGCAATACAAATGTCGTCATTGATTCCTCTGGCTCCTCAATCACAATCGGTAGCAACGTTCTAATCGCTCAGAATGTGGTACTTCGTTCCGCTAACCATGTAACCGAGTCAGTTGATACTCCGATTCGACTGCAAGGATCCATAGGGAATCCGATCGTCATCGAGAATGACGTATGGATCGCCGCAAACTGCGTCGTTCTCCAGGGCGTAACAATTGGGACTGGGACTATCGTTGGTGCTGGTTCAGTGGTCTTGCACGATCTACCACCGATGACAATCTGTGCCGGAAATCCAGCCCGACCTTTAGTCAGGCGTAACCATCAGCCACAACCTTCAATTACCGAGACATGACACTCGACGCTAAATTATCGACATATTGGCCTAGACCAGAGTTGCCACAACCTCAACTATTGCGAACAACCACCTCAACTGACGCTGACGACTATTGACCAACTCCTCAGTCCGATACACCTTGAACTGTTTTAGGAAAAGATTAGCACTAATGTCATCACCGATATAACAGCGACCCAGCTCACACTGAAGAGTAAAGCGCGCTGTAGCACTCGGACTCTATTCCTGAGGGCAACAACGCTGTTCTTCTCTTCCGACCAGCGGTCTCTGTCAATCCCTCCATTTCGAATTGCAATTCCGACCACAAACAGTTCCGTATACGAGTTTGAAAGAGAAAAGCCATTATAGGTCGGACTTCCTGCCTCACTATAAGCGATCTCTAGCTTCCTAAATGGGGTCTGGATAAACTGATTATCAGCCTTACATATCGCT
>JASMKJ010000078.1 GCA_030749275.1 Acidimicrobiales bacterium | reverse complement strand
GAACCGCGTCATACAAAGCGCGCGCGACTGCCTTAAAGCTCGCCTCGATGATGTGGTGGGTGTTTCTCCCACGGACCAACACTAGGTGCAATGTGATCCCTGAGGCCATGACAAAGGCACGCCAGAACTCTTCGCAAAGCTGAGGATCAAACGGAGGGTCGCCCAAGATTTTCTCTCCCGGTGGATCGATCTCGTAATGCAAGAACGGTCGACCCGAAAGATCCAGTACGACATCCACGGCCGCTTCGTCAAGGGGAACCGCTATCGACGCGAAGCGACGAACGCCTTGTTTATCCCCTAATGCTTCCCCCAAGGCTTCTCCTAAAGCGATACCGACGTCTTCAACCGTGTGATGCGAATCAATATCGATATCACCTTCGCAGTTAATACTTAGGTCAAATCGGGAGTGCTTTCCCAACTGACCAAGCATGTGATCGAAGAACGGGAGACCTGTGCTTATCTCCACATGGCCGGAACCATCCACGTTGATGGACAAGTCGATGTTGGTTTCTTTGGTTTTCCGTTGACGTTCAGCATGTCGTGTCATTCGATCGCCTCCTCGACGGCTTCGAGAAACATATTGTTTTCAGATTCGGTACCTAAGGTCACCCGTAGACAGTCACTCAATCCTGGCCAGCCGGAACAATTTCTGACCAAAATCGATTTCGCTAGCAGCCGCTGCCACAGTTCGTCTCCCTCCAGGCCACAGGGACTTGATCTGAACATGATGAAGTTGGCTTGCGAAGGGAACACGTCTAAGCCTAGGCGAGCGAGAGTGTCGGAAACTCGCTGCCGTTCGCTTGCTATTTGCGCCACGCGTTGTTCCATCTGGTCATAGAACCTAAGAGCTATCCGTCCGGCAATCTGCTTCACGGAGTCAAGGTGGTATGGCAGGACGACCTTCTCAAACTCGGGCAACATCCATTGAGGCGCTACGCAGTAGCCCAGACGAACTCCAGCCATGGACCATGTCTTGGAGAAGGTTCGTGTAACCACCAATGATTCGGGCGCACTGTTCTGTTTCAACTTTTCAATTGCGCTGAAATCCGCGAACTGTCCATAGGCCTCATCGACAACTACAACGCCCGGTGACAACGACACCGCTGCGTCAACAATTTCTTCACTTTCAGGTGTGCCGGTGGGGTTGTTCGGAGAACATAGAAACAGTAGGTCTGGTTTCTCGGAGCTAATCACGTCTTCCAGGCCAGACATAGGGATTCTGAATCCTTCATCTCGACCAACTTCAACCACTCGACATTGGGTCGTTCGAGCTATTTGGCCGTACATCGCATATGTGGGTTCAAACGTCACCGCGGTTCGTTCATGACCCCCGAAAGTGAGGCACAGCGTTTGCAGCACTTCGTTGGATCCATTTGCGACAAATATTTGGTCTGCTTCAACTTGATGCAGGGCCGCCAGATCCTCTCTCAGGGACTGTGCCACGCGGTCTGGGTAACGATGCCAATCGACCTTCGCCACTTCCTCTAAGAATGCCGACTGAAATTCGGCCGGAGGCGCGACTGGAGCTTCGTTGGTATTGAGTCGCACATCTACCTTGACCTGCGGAGAGTGGTAGCCGTCCATAGACCTCAAGTCGTCGCGTACTAAGGGTCGCTTCATGGCCGCACTCCGTCATTGGCCCATCGTTGACGATCTCGAACTGAAGCTGCATGAGCCCACAAACCTTCAGCTTGAGCTAACTCAGCCACAGCATCGGCAACTGCATCAAATCCGTCCTTGGAAACTTCGACAACGTGCATTCGCTTCTGGAAATCATCAACCGTTAACGCGCCACTAAATCGAGCTGTTCCAGCTGTAGGTAGCACGTGTGACGGCCCCGCCACGTAGTCACCAATTGACGCTGGGGTCCAACCACCAAGGAAAACTGCCCCTGCATTTCGAACAGACCCCACCAACTGGCTAGCTCCGTCGCACATCAGTTGCAGATGTTCTGGTGCGATCTCGTTGACGACTTCAATTGCGTCGACAGGACTGTCAACTAAACACAGGTAACCATCTTCGGTGAGAGTATCTAACGTTTCAGCTTTCCGAGGTGAGAGAGAAACAATCTGCTGCATCGCTACCTCCACCTCTTCGGCGTAATTTTCATTCCAAGTCACCAGCCATGCTCGACCACCCGGTCCATGCTCGGCTTGCAGAACCAAATCAACCGCGGCAGAGCTGCTCGGGCAAGTTTCGTCGCCTACAACCACTATCTCTGAAGGTCCTGCAAATGCTGCTGCAATTCCAACCGTTCCCGCGACTTCTTGCTTTGCGGTGGCTACCCATGTGTTGCCGGGGCCCGCTATCACATCAACCGGTTTGATGGTTTCCGTTCCGTAGGCCATAGCCGCTATCGCTTGCACGCCGCCCATCTTGTAGACCTCGTCAACACCGCAAAGGTAGGCCGCAGCTAAAACAACCTTGTCGATGGCTCCTGAGGGGTTCGGAGGCGTGCAAACGATTATCTCTTCGACTCCCGCCGCCCTCGCTGGCAACGCTGTCATTAAGACCGTCGATGGATAGACCGCTAGGCCTCCTGGGACGTATAACCCTGCGCGTTCTACCGGCTGAGGAACACTAAGGACAGTTATGCCAGCTTCAGTCATCGCATGAGATTCAGCAGTTTCATGTTTGTGAAAGTTCAAAATACGATCATGTGCCAGTTGCAATGCATCAGATAGGCGTGAATCCAACGAATGCCAAGCGTCTCTCAACGTATCTTTGCCAACGAGAGGATCCGTGACCTCTACTTTGTCAAATTTGGAAGTTAGCGACCGAATAGCTTGGTCACCTCCACTTCGCACCTCCGAGATAATCTCTCTCACCACACTTATTGGAGCGTCCACGTCCA
>JASMKJ010000077.1 GCA_030749275.1 Acidimicrobiales bacterium | reverse complement strand
GGTGAGGTCGGGATGGTGCAGTAGAGGAAAAATTGCAGTGACCCCAGGAGAAGAACTGCCGGCCGGGCTAGTCATCGGCCGGGTACGAATAACCCGACTAAATCCCAAATAAAGCCCGACACCAGCAGCGGGTACCAGATTTTGAGGGCTGTCGGTAACGCAGCGAACCAGCGCCCGAAACGGTAATTCGCGCTGTTCGTTCGGATCACCGATGTAACAAACTCCGTCAAGGGAGCGAGCAACGTCTTCAGCTGCTTCCGGGTCGTTTCCGACTGCGACTAGTTCATGCATTTTCTGATCCCGCGTCTCTCTTGAGTTGTTGTAGGCCCGGCGGTTGCCGGTCTACCTATTTGCCTTCGAACTTCGGATCTCGTTTGTCCAGGAAGGCTGCGACCGCCTCTTTGGTGTCCGAAGTGTAGAAGTTGATGGTCTGAGCCATACCTTCTGCCTCCAAGGCGGACTTAAAGTCATTGCTTGCGTTTAGGGTCAACATTCGCTTGGTCATCGCTAACGCCAAGGGCGGCCCGGCGGCTAGACGATCAGCCCAGTCGTTGACTTCGGTGTCAAGTTCGTCGTGAGCGACAACCTTGTTGACAATACCGAAGTCGGCCGCCTCTTCAGCTGAGATGACGTCAGCAAAGAATGCCAACTCCTTTGCTCGATGCAACCCGATGAGCCTCGGCAAGATCCAAGTGCCGCCGAAATCGACACTCAGGCCACGGCGAGCGAAAATTTCGCTGAATCGTGCTTGGTCGCTGGCTACGATCAGATCGCAAGCTAACGCCATATTCATTCCGGCTCCCGCGGCGACACCGTTCACCTTTGCTATGACCGGGACCATGATTGAATACAACGCCTCAACGGTTTGATGGATGAGGTTCATTGATACGAGTTGATGGCGTTCGCGTCCTTGTCCTCCGAGGTCGGCGCCGCTGCAGAACGCGTCGCCTGCGCCGGTCATGATGACTGAGCGTACTTCTTGGTCGATAGCTAGAGCGTTCCAGGTGTCGCGGAGCTCGTCCCACATGACAGCGTTAGCAGCGTTCTTTTTTTCTGGACGGTTCATGGTAACCGTCACGACTCCGTTGTCGGCGGCCTCAATGATGAGGGTCTCTAGTTCGTGTGAATCCATGTCGTCACCCTAGGCCCTAACTGCGTCCACTTGCTCCTCAATCAGGGCCGTTTAACTGGTCATGACGTCAAGAAAGGAACCAAGGCCTCCAGGAATCCGATGGTGTTTTGCCCATGCACATTGTGACCACTGTCAGGGACCGTTCGGAGCTGACCATGAGGCAGAGCCTGAACAAATCTTTCAGCTGCCCCTGACGAAAGCACATTCGAGTCGGCGCCTCTGATGACCAGAGTTGGCTGAGAGATAACGGTCGCATCGGTCAACGAAAAGCGATCGCTTTCTTCTCGTTGACTTCGGGTTGTCGCCAATCTCGGGCCATGATCTCGTTTACTGACGTACTTTCCATCTGCTCGCTGCAGAAGGTTGTATTTGACAGTGCGTTCAATGTGTTCTCGAGATCGATACGGATCGTATCGCTGGACGTTCTGAATAAAGTCCTCGAGGTCATCGAACTCTCGGTTCTCTGTCACAAAATTGCGGATGGTCTTGGTTCCGGCTTCAGATAATTCGGGTCCAATATCGACCAGAACGAGACGTTGAGGAAGATCGGGTTGTTGTAGAGCTAGTCGTAAGGTGTTCATTCCGCCCATTGAGTGGCCGATCACTGTGGGCTGCGCGACACCTAAATCGGACAATATTGACGTTGCATCAGCAGCCATGGCATGTGAGGAATAGTCAGCATCTCGAGCCCATTCGCTATCGCCATGGCCTCGTTGATCGGGCGCGATGACGTGAAAACGATTCGCTAGATGAAGGCTGACTAGATCCCAGGAATGAGCAGATTGATTGCCGCCGTGTAGAAGTAACAAGGTAGGAAAGGAGCGATCGCCCCACTCCAACAGGTGAAAGCGTTGGTGGCGAGTCACCACATTGCGGGACACGTATTGGATGTTGTCGTCATAAGTGATACCCAAGTCGTCAGCACTTTCACACAGACTTAAGAACTCTGATGATGTCGTCATGTCAAGTGGTGTGTTTGATGAGGAAAAACGATTCAAATATGGCATGGCGAGTCAA
>JASMKJ010000076.1 GCA_030749275.1 Acidimicrobiales bacterium | reverse complement strand
CTAATGAAAATCGCTCCCGTCAGCCAAGAGATGGTTCTGAACTATGTCTCGAACAAAGTTCTCGGCTTGCCTCGGTCTTACTGAGTACGTGAGAGTAGCCGGAGCTTTACTTGCGGCCGGAAGCGGATCTCGCTTTCACGGCCCCAGCCACAAACTTCTCGCTGACCTTCACGGTGAGCCGGTCGTAGCCCATGCTGCGCGGTCGATGGTGGATTCCGGTTTAGCTGGTTGCGTTGTTGTCACTGGTGCGACCGAATTAGACGCGGCGTTGTCTGAGTTTCCTCAACTGCAGATCATCAACAATTCGAAATTCGAAGATGGCATAGCCACATCCCTCGGGGCAGCTGTGGCGTGGGCCATGGACGGTGGTTTTGAGGCGCTGATAGTGGGATTAGGGGATCAACCCGGGGTACTCAGTTCGGCTTGGCGTCTCTTGGCTCGGAGTAGTTCGCCAATAGCGGTCGCCAGCTACGACGGACGCCCAGGAAATCCTGTGCGTCTGGAAAAGTCTGTGTGGCCCTTCCTCCCGTCCTCGGGGGACGAAGGGGCGCGGGTTTTGCTTCGTACGAGGCCGGAACTAGTTGAGCAGGTAGCCTGCGAAGGCTCTCCGAATGACATAGATACCGTGGAGGATCTCGGGCAATGGAGTTGAAAAACGAATTCCGAGTGGGCGTTCCTATCGAGCAGGCTTGGGCGACATTGACGGATGTTGAATACATAGCGCCCTGTATGCCTGGCGCTCAACTCACGGAGATTGATGGTGAGGAGTTTAAGGGCCAAGTCAAGGTCAAGGTAGGGCCAATCACCGCGCAATATAAAGGCGTCGCCAAGTTCAAAGAAAAGAATGAGAGTGAACACCGAGTCGTTCTCGACGCGAGCGGTCGCGACACCCGCGGAGCGGGTAATGCCGCAGCAGAGGTCACCGCAGAAATGACCGCCGATGGCGATGGAACCAGGATCGTTATAACGACTGAGTTGAAAGTGACAGGGAAAGTCGCTCAATTTGGTCGCGGCGTAATGGCTGATGTTTCTGAAAAGCTCATTGGACAATTTGTGGACAGCCTTGAACAAAAACTGCTTGAACCGACCTCTCACGACGGGGAGTCGGGAGCTTCGGCTGCATCTGCTGACTCATCGCCCGACGATGGCGCGTCGACAGATGAGTCGGGACCGCGGAAGATAGATATGCCAGAACCAGAGCCAGTTGATTTGCTTGACACCGCTGGGGCACCGCTGTTCAAACGATTCGGCCCCTTCGCTCTCGTCGCGTTGGTACTGGTTCTCTTACGTCGTCGTAAG
>JASMKJ010000075.1 GCA_030749275.1 Acidimicrobiales bacterium | reverse complement strand
GGCCATAGTGAGAAATGCTCCTGGCAATGAGCTCTCGACATTGTTCGTCGTCGCTCACGTCGCACTGGATGGCAAAGGCGTCGGGTAGGTCCCCTGCTAGTTCCTCTAGCCGATCTTGCCGTCGGGCGGCCACAACGACTTTGGCACCTGCCGCGGACAGTACTTTGGCAAATCTGACGCCAAAGCCACTCGATGCTCCGGTGACAACGCAAACCTTGTCATCAAGACGGTACAGATTTTCTATGTCTGGAAGTTCACTCATATATCAGAGACATTAGGCAAACATTGGCCTTTACACACATGACGCAAGGTTGCTGACTGCCCTAGGGTCTTGGCATGAAGATTCGTGTCGGCTTCGGCCTGGGAACCCGCAGTTTCACCAATGACCATTCAACGTTCGATCCTTTCGTGGATTCCTTAGAAGAACTTGGCTTTGATTCGTTGTGGCTTAGCGAACGCCTGGGCGGCGAGTGTCCGGACCCAATAGTTGGCTTGGCTTATGCCGCAGGCAGAACACAACGAATGAAGTTCGGCTTCTCCGTCATGGTTTTGCCGGGCCGAAACTTGGCTGTCCTCGCTAAGGAGTTAGCCAGCCTCGACAGGCTCTCCAATGGTCGCCTCCTTCCTGCCTTCGGTCTGGGTGTAGCAGATGTTCATGAACAAGCCGCCTTCGGAGTTCAAAGAAACGAACGCGCGAAGATGTTCAACGAAGCGCTCCCCTTGCTTAAGCGGATGTGGGAGGACGGACCGGTCACCCATCAGGGAGAGTTCTACAACTACGAAAATGTGGATCTTTTGCCCAAACCAGCCCAAAAGCCTATGGATATCTGGCTCGGGGGGGCAGCTGAGGTCGAATTGCGTCGCTGCGGCCGTTTTGGAGACGGCTGGCTTCCTTCATTTTGCACGCCACAAATGGCAGCTGATGGCTGGAAAATTGTGAATCAAGCTGCCGACGACGGTGAGAGGTTCATGGACCCAGAACACTTTGGGGTTCTTGTTCCCTATAGCCACGGCGATTTGCCCGCTAGTTACAAGACAATTCTCGATCGACGCGCACCCGGAGTTGATCCACAAGAGATCATTCCCATCGGCCACAACGGTTTGAAGGAACAGCTAGAACGATTCATTGAAGTAGGGGCGTCGAAGTTCGTTCCGATCTTGGTCGGTGAACCCGATGACTGGTTCGCTGAGTTGGAAGGGGTAGCGAATGTGGTGCTTCCTCTCCAGACTTAATATCTGTTGACCAGAGGAAAGTGA
>JASMKJ010000074.1 GCA_030749275.1 Acidimicrobiales bacterium | reverse complement strand
GAGAATGTGCTTGGCCTACCAGCGGATGAAGTGCTGCAAATTTCAGCGAAGACCGGCGACGGAATCCCAGAGTTACTTGATGCAGTAGTTGACCGAATTCCAGCGCCCGAAGGTGACGCTGAAGGCCCGTTACAGGCATTGATCTTTGACTCCCACTTCGACCAATACAGAGGTGTCGTATCTTCGATGCGCATCGTCAACGGCCGCATCAGCACCAGCGACAAGCTTCGATTCATGCAAACCGGTGGAATTCACGACGCAGAAGAAATCGGTGTACGTTCGCCAGACGCCACACCAGTCGATGAATTGGGTCCCGGAGAAGTCGGCTACCTCATCGCGAGCATCAAAGATGTCGGTCAGGCCAAATCTGGAGAGACGGTGACCACTGCCTCAAGGCCCGCCACACAACCGCTCGAAGGGTACGAAGATCCCAAACCAATGGTGTTCTGTGGTCTGTACCCCGTCGACGGCGACGAATATCCAGATCTTCGAGAAGCACTTCAAAAATTGAAGCTCAACGACGCCTCAGTCACCTTCGAGCCAGAAACATCGGGGGCACTTGGTTTCGGATTCAGGTGTGGATTCTTGGGATTGTTACATATGGAAATTGTTAGAGAACGACTGGAACGTGAGTTTGATTTGTCGCTCATAGCGACTGCCCCATCAGTTGCATACAAGGTAATCACAGACGACGGAAAGACCTTTGAGGTGGACAATCCATCGGATCTACCGGACATGGGCAGTGTCAACCAAATAGAAGAACCAATGCTGCGTATAGGCATCTTGACTCCATCTGACTACACAGGAACGGTCATGGAACTCTGCCAAAGCCGAAGAGGAAAAATGGAGCGAATGGAATATCTCTCACCTGAAAGAGTCGAACTTCACTACCAAATTCCGCTTGCGGAAGTAGTCACTGACTTTTTTGATCAGCTCAAAAGCCGAACTCAAGGTTATGCGAGTCTTGATTACGAGCCTTCGGGCTACCAGGCAGACAAACTGGTCAAGGTAGATGTGCTCCTCAATAGCGAACCCGTCGATGCTTTTTCCACGATTGTTCACAGCGATTCCGCATACGACTACGGGCGTCGGATGACAGAAAAACTTCGCGAACTCATTCCGCGTCAAATGTTCGATGTCCCGATTCACGCGGCACTAGGGGGAAGAATCATCGCTAGAGAAACGGTTAAAGCGAAGCGAAAAGATGTTCTCGCTAAGTGTTACGGCGGCGATATCACAAGAAAGCGCAAACTGCTCGAACAGCAGAAGAAGGGAAAAAAGAAAATGAAAGCCATTGGGCGAGTAGAAGTGCCCAATGAAGCGTTCGTTTCGGCATTGAAACTCGACAACTGACAGCGCCGACCGGCATAGCGGATCCACCTGTCTATAGAAGGGCCTAGTATTTCCCCACTTGATCATCCTTAACTCGGCGAACGGGACCAGAAGTGGACGAACGTAAAGCCACGGTATTAAGAGCCGTCGTAGAAAGCTTCATCGACACCGCTCAACCAGTCGGTTCCCGCGTCGTATCGGACCTAGCAGACTTAGATGTGTCTGCCGCCACGATCAGAAACGAGATGGCAAGCCTCGAAGCTGACGGATACCTGGCACAACCCCATACCAGCGCTGGACGCATCCCAACCGACGCCGGGTACCGCTACTTCGTTGACAGCCTCGGACCGGGTCACCTTGACGACACCGAAGCCCAGCAAATCAGCGCCTTTTTCCGACATGCACAAGGACAGATCGAACAACGGTTGGCAGACACCAGCCGTTTACTCTCTCAACTCACGGCTTACGCTGCCGTTGTTGTAGGTCCCGCACATGACCCGACCACCGTTCGATCCGCCCAACTCGTAGACCTAGGCTCGGGTCGCCTAATTCTGGTCATAGTGACGTCATCAGGTTCGATTGACCGATCGATGATCGAACTTGTCGGGGGCGCAGAGGTAGAACCTCATCATTTAGCTGCTGCCTCCGCAGCGATCAACGAAGCATTTGTAGGCGCCTCGCTGGGCAGCATCCCCGAGGTCAGGTCGACCGGCCACCCAGAAGCAGACAAACTCATCGCAACGACACTTGCGTCGCTATCTCCTTCGACTACTCATGCCGGTGACCTCTACGTCGGAGGGGCAGCAAACATGGCCGGACAATTCGATGCTGTTTCAACGGTGAAATCCGTTCTAGCAGTCCTTGAAGAACAGCTACTTGTCGTCGGCCTCCTAGGGGACCTCGTAGAACGCGGCCTGAGCGTGGCTATTGGCTCAGAAACCGGTGTCGCTCCACTGTCTGAGTGCGCGGTAGTTGTGGCTCCATACAAGGTCGACGGCGAACAGGTCGGTAGCATCGGGGTTCTGGGACCAACCCGAATGGACTACCCAAAAGCTCTAGCTGCGGTGCACGTGGTTAGCAGCCGTCTTGGTGAATCCCTAGGTGAGGCACACGAGGACTGAACGAGCTCATGGCAACTGACTACTACGAGTTGTTGGGAGTGAGTCGCGACGCATCAGCCGATGATCTCAAGCGAGCGTACCGAAAGCTGGCTCGCGAATATCACCCTGATGCCAACCCCGACGATCGAGACGCCGAAGCCAAATTCAAAGAAATCAGTGAGGCATACGCAGTCTTGTCAGATGACAGTGCTCGTGCTCGTTACGACCAGTTTGGTCACGACGGCTTGCGTAGTGGGGGAATGGGCGGCGACCCCTTTAACTTCGATCTCAACGACATTTTCGAAAACTTTTTTGGTGGGAACCCCTTCGGAGGCGGAAGAACTCGACGACCCTCGGGACCACCACCTGGCGAAGACCAAGAAATCGTCCTCGACCTGAGCTTCGAAGAAGCAATCTTCGGGATAGATCGAAACGTCGAACTACAAACAGCGGTGGGATGCATCCAATGTTCAGGCTCAGGGGCGGCCGAAGGAACCTCGGCGCGTCGATGTGGTGGGTGCGAAGGCTCAGGTCAAGTCCAACAAGTGCGCCAAAGCCTGCTCGGACAGATGGTGACCGCCACCCACTGCCCTCGATGCGGAGGCATGGGAGAGGAAATACCAAACCCGTGCTCCCGATGTCGAGGCGAAGGTAGATACAGCGACTCCATGTCGTACGAAGTAAGAATTCCAGCGGGTGTGGACACCGGTTCAACACTGCGACTCACCGGCAGAGGAGCCGCTGGTCCTAGGGGCGGAGCCTCTGGCGATCTATACGTTCACTTAAGGGTCACTGATTCAGACCGATTCACTCGAGACGGTGACACCTTGTACGCCGAACTGCAAATCACCATGCTCCAAGCAACTCTTGGAGCGCGAATCGACTTCGAAACCTTGGACCAAACAGTCGAACTTGCGATACCTCCAGGAACGCAGCCAGGGGAAGTTTTTCGACTACGCGACCACGGAGTTCCCCGGCTGGAAGGTCGCGGACGGGGGCGAGGGGACCTTCTACTTTCCGTCAAAGTTGAAATCCCTACCAGGCTTTCCAAACAAGATGACGAACTGCTGCGTCAAATAGCGAACCAACGTGATGAGAATGTCGCAGATCCAGGAGAACGGTCTGTCCTTGACAAGATCCGTTCGGCCTTCCAATAGCTCAAAATGGCAACTCTTCCCGATGGAACGAACGGTCCTCACGTCTTCGTCGAAGACCTAGACCAACCTCGACTCTCACCCCACGACCTACACCATCTCAAACGGGTCCTGCGACTGCGACCGGGAAACCCCATAACAATCTGCGACGGGGCTTACAGATGGCGTTCCGCTACCTTCGATAACCCACCGGTAGCAACTGGTGACATCGTCGAGGTCTCACCACCTTTGCCGCGGATAACGATCGGATTTGTGGTTCCTAAAGGTGATCGACCGAGCTGGATCGTCCAAAAACTAACCGAGCTCGGGGTCGATGAAATCCACCTGCTGAGGTCGCAAAGATCAGTTGTTAAGTGGAACTCTGACCAAGCAGACAAGCAATTGAAACGCCTCGAACGGATAGCTCGTGAAGCAGCAATGCAGTCTCGACAAGTCAGAGTTCCCACAATCAAACCGGTTACAGAAGTGCGACAGGCCGCCAAGGATTCAGGAGCCTCCCTCACCCACAGGAACGGCACCCGACCCAGCCTCAACCAAAACATTCTGTATATAGGTCCAGAGGGAGGATGGGACGACTCCGAACTCGTCGATATGCCGACGGTTAACTTGGGGTCATCAGTGCTTCGGGCTGAAACGGCAGCGGTCACAGCTGCAGCGGCTCTTTCACTACTTCGCGAAGACTTACTGGACAACCACTCTCCGTGAACTATGGTCACTCTTGTTGGACAGGTCATCAGGAGTGAACATGACCAATACGGGTCTCACCACAGAAGAACTCGATGGAGAGAACTACAGCCTTAAAGTCGGAGAACGTCTCCGACTTGTTCGTCGCCAAAAGCGAATGTCCCTCCAAGAGGTAGAGGCGGAATCAACCCACGAGTTCAAAGCTTCGGTCCTCGGTGCCTATGAACGAGGTGAACGCGCTATCTCCGTCCCACGACTTTCACGACTCGCGCGATTCTACGAAGTACCGGTTGGCCAACTACTCCCGCGAGGAGATGGTGCGAGCGATGAATCGGGAGCCAATCTTGATCAACAAGTCACCATTGATCTAGATCGGCTAGCTCGAGTACCGGGAGCAGAAGCAGCGGTACTAGGGCGTTTTCTCACCATGATTCAAGGTCAACGACGTGAGTTCAACGGCTCCTCACTCACCATCCGTCGAGATGACCTTCGAACCATCGCATGCATTCTGGACACCGCCATCGACGACATATCAGATCGTCTAGATGAACTGGGTGTCCGACTGGGTGCCTAATAAGCATCTCGACGCAGAGATGAATATGGACACCAACGCCCCCTGCTACCTCACCGCCATCAATTGGGATGGCGAAGAACCTTTCTTACAATTCCGGGTGCATGGCGACGACGCATCGCAATCGGTGAGCGCCAACGAACTCGACCTTCGGTTCCGAGTAGCGGTTGACTGGGAACGGCAATGTATTGGCACGATTGACCGTTCCAAAGACGGATCAACCAGCGTGCAATGCGACTCGCCCGCGGTTAGTGCACGTCAATGCGAACGGTGCCAAACAAAAGACAACATCGCGGCTGCACAAATGCATCAGGCTCATCGAAGAGGCCGTGATGCAATTGGTAAAGCCATGGTCGCATACCTCACTCACCCGCACAGACTGTATGTAGCGATATTTCGCGATGGGGCAACCAAAGTCGGTACCACGAGAGGACTTTCGGGAGGCAACAGGCTAGTGGAACAAGGAGCCTGGTACGCGAGGTACCTAGCGCAGGTAGATGATGGGTTCTTCGTCCGAGAACTCGAAGACTCAGTAACCGAGAAGTTGGGAATAGGCCAAGCAATCGACACAAGGAAGAAATTCGCCGGACACCTGCAACCCTTGCCGAACCAGGAACTCGAGAAGCGACTCACTCAACTGGCCAAGGAAACCGAAAAGTTTCTTACCAAAGAAATTGGGGCAAAGGGAACTCTGCTTGACGATCAATGGTCGAACCCGCGAATAGAAGACCATGCTTGGATCAACTTGGTTAGCTACCCCACAGTCATCAACCAAGGAGCGCATGAGTTCGCCATCAAATCAATGGTTGGGCGACTCGCCGCGTGTAATAAGACGGGATTCGTGGAGAACTTCCTCGTCGACTTTCAACCACTTCTAGCGCACCCTCTCCAAACCGGTGACTTCGAAATCGATGAGTTCGTTATGCAAGACAGCCTCTTTTGATGAAACAAGAAGATGGTAGGAAGTTCGGCATTTACTTACATGTCCCGTTTTGTTCCCGTCGTTGTGACTACTGCTCATTTGCAACTTGGACTGACCGGGAACATCTGATCAACCAGTACCTAGCTGCTTGTAAGACCCAAGTAATGAAGTGGGCCCCCGAACTGCCCGAGATCACGTCGATCTTCGTAGGTGGAGGAACACCCAACCTTGTGCCAGCCGAGCTACTGATGGATGTCGTTGCAGAACTCCCAATTGCTGGTGATAGCGAATTCACCGTTGAATGCAATCCAGACCTCGTGAGCAGCGACCAGATCAAAACCTATGCACATGCCGGAGTGAACCGAATCAGCTTGGGTGTTCAATCGATGGTTCCTCATGTTCTTGCTTCACTTGGTCGAGAACACGAACCAGAAAATGTGCTATCAGCAGTCGAGAAAATTCGATCTGCTGGAATACATAACATCAACTTTGATCTCATTTACGGGGCCCGGGGAGAAACCAGCGCAGACTGGCAAAGAACTCTAGAGACAGCCGTGTCCCTAGAGCCAGATCACATCAGCAGTTACGCGTTAACGGTCGAGCCAGGAACCCCCCTAGCAACCGATACCGAGAGACACCCCGATGACGACGACCAGGCCGACAAATACATTGAAGCCGATAATCATCTAACGGCTGCTGGATATTCAAATTATGAGATTTCCAACTGGGCTCAGCCCAATAAAGAATCCCGACACAACCTGCTTTACTGGAACCAAGAAGAATATTTGGGGCTCGGTGTAGCAGCACACAGTCACATAGGTCACAAAAGATTTTGGAGCATCCGAACCCCAGAGCGATTCATAGCCGCGATCTCCCAAGATTCTTCGGTGGAGGCAGGGTCAGAACAATTAGACGTCGATGGTTGGGCTCTTGAGGGACGGCAACTTGCTTTACGAACGAGCAGGGGCGTTCCTGAGGAATTCGTTCCGAGCGAAGTTCGACACCTCACTCAACCAGCTGACCTCGAGGGCAACCTGAAGCTGACCACGAAGGGAAGACTCCTCGCCAATGAAGTGGCTGTCAGGCTGCGTTGATGACTGGATGGA
>JASMKJ010000073.1 GCA_030749275.1 Acidimicrobiales bacterium | reverse complement strand
TGGATGGGCGTTCCGTGGACTGCAAGTCGGAGTCGGCTCCTTCCTTGGGCTCACAATATGTGGCCTTTTAGGGGAAGAGTATTGGAAAGAAACATCCCGAACTATCGGCTTCATCACAGTAGCGGTCATCCTGTGCGTCATTATCGGTATTCCAACCGGAGTTGCATGTGGACGTATGGACGGGGTGTGGCGAATAGTTCGGCCCGTTCTCGACGCGATGCAAGTGGTCCACTCCTTCGTGTACATGCTGCCATTCGTGTTCTTTTTCGGTGTTGGTTTTGTTTCAGCAACCATGGTGACAATGGTCTTCGCCCTTCCGCCGCTCATCAGACTCACCAACCTAGGCATCCGACAAGTGCCCGAGGACGTCGTGGAAGCGGCGCGGGCCTATGGCGCCTCAGAGAGACGTGTGCTGACGGACGTTCAACTGCCACTCTCGCGCGCGGCACTCATGACGGGCATCAACCAAACACTCCTCCTAGCTATCTCCATG
Organism: Acidimicrobiales bacterium; assembly: GCA_030749275.1. Classification (GTDB taxonomy): domain Bacteria; phylum Actinomycetota; class Acidimicrobiia; order Acidimicrobiales; family Poriferisodalaceae; genus UBA6944. The sequence continues at coordinate 10,140 of JASMKJ010000073.1, read as the reverse complement.
CTCGGAATCGCAGCAATTATGGGTGCCGGCGGACTGGGCAGGTTGCTCTATAGGGCGATTGCGAACCAAGACATCGCCTTAGCCGGTTCGGGAGGGCTGGCCTTTTTCATAGTCGCCGTGGTTCTCGATCGCCTCACTCAGCCTGACGATTCTGACGGAGGCGGATTATTCCGGAGAATTGCAGCAGCCTGGAAAAACACCAGGACCCCTGAGTTGCTCTTGCCGAGCGCGCAAAACGATGCCACTCCTGACAGTCTCAAGATCGATGTTGAAGGCGACGAAGAGGCCCAGTACGAACCTCTAACAAGTTCCGAGCGCTCCGGGGTAGTGGTAGCAACGCTTGGGGCTATGGCGACCTTCCTGGGCGTGCTTCTCCCTTGGAACGGAGGTGCCGGCCACATATCGGCCTATGCCAGATATGCCGACGAAAGTCTCACCGACCAGACGTTCAACGGTTTAGCTGCCTCAGGCGGCTCCTGGTTCGGAATTCTGATCGTGATATGCACGCTCGCTTTAGCTGGGTCGCTGTATGCAACGGTGCGCTCACCCGGGCAGAGAAACCGGTGGCTCGGACCAGACGGAGCTACCATTTTCAGTATCGCAGCGCTGGTCGCGGCTATTTGCTCGATATTCGCGAGTCCTCCAAACGCAGCGAGCGAATTCTCGCGGTACTACGGGGTCTATGTGACCGTGATTGGTTGCATTCTTATGGTCGTTGGAAGTGTGCTCTGGGTTTGGAACGCTCCAATGGGAGCGCGACGCCCATTGTCGTCTGGTGTTAGATGGGGACGTCTTTTCGGCGTGTCGTTCGCGGGACTTTTGATCGTGATCGCTGGCTATTCGGGTTGGACCTTCGACACCCGAGCTGACTCGGTGATCGGTCCAGAGCTTCAAGTGCAGCTTGACGAAATTCTCGAGAAGGCAGAAGCTGCTGAGGCTGCGGGTGACCTACAACTTGCCGGAAGCCTCGCCGCGGAATTCACGGCCCTCATTGCATATGCGCAACGAACGGGAGACGTAATCTATGACGGGTACAGCCGCGAGGGCGCTGGCCTAGGTTGGATGGCGCTAATCATTGGGGCCCTCACTCTCCTCGTAGCCATACCTGCATCGGGTGTGATCTCAGACGACGAGAAGTTCCTGTACAGATGGTGTTCCATCGTGTGCGGCCTTGGGTTAGGTCTTTTATTACTTGGCATAGCGTGGATTGGCACTATCGCACGGGTCGCGGATACGAACCTCGTATCCGGTGTTGGGGCCTTATTCATAGTCTTTGCCGGTGTCACGAGCGCTGGCAGTGTGCGCAGCACCCTCGCTGAATTTGACCGAAAACAGGTCTACACATAGTCACTTTCGCAATCCAGATGTACGGGTTTTGGCGTTTTGTGGACTAACCTTCTTGTCGCCGTCTGGAGTCGAATGCTCGCGGGCGCATATCCAGGGACTCTAGGGAGGGCCCCCTTTATGAAGAAGAACCTATTAACGCGCGGGGTTGCTGTGGCGGCTGCTGCGCTCCTATTGCTAGCCGCATGTGGCAGCGACGATGACTCAAGCTCTGACAGCTCGTCAGATACTGTCGCTTCTGCTCCCGCAACCACCGAAGCAGCGGCGATAAACATGACGCCCGGTGAAGGTGTGAGTGTGACCGCTGGTCGCGCAAGCTGGAGCACCGGCTACGTACAGGCTGAAATATTTACCGCTCTACTGCGCGAACTCGGCTACACAGTGTCCGAATCAGCGGACATGGAACTTGGTCCACAAAACGCCTTCATGGCTATGGCCGAAGGTGACATGGATTTCTGGGCTAACTCCTGGATGCCTGGGCACACCAGTTGGCTTCTGGCTGAACGTACTGATGGCTCATTGGTTGGTGACAACGTGACCGTCCTCGGTATGCAAATTCAGGCGGGTGGCCTCCAAGGATTCCTGATCGAAAAGGGCTTCGCTGACGAATACGGCGTTTACACCCTGGAAGACCTCAATTCCAACGCTGACGCGATCGCTGCCTATGACGCCACCGACGCCAATCCTGGCAACGGCCTGGTTGACATGTTTGGCTGCCCAGAGGACTGGACCTGCGACAACATCATTAACTCCATGCTCGTTGGTGCCGGGTTAGACAATATCGTTCAGGTAAAGGCCGGTTATGACCCAATGTGGGCCCAGGCGACCGACATGGTCAACGAAGGCCTACCCACCCTTGCCTACACATGGACACCGTCGGCTTACATAACCACCATCCGCCCAGGCGACAACGCCTACTGGATGGGACATGGTTGGATCCTTGATGACTCCAACCCGAACAACCAAGAAGGTGGCGAGGCTTGGGATCAACGCCCAGGTTCAGCTGCTATTGGTGAGGACATGTGTCCAGCTAGAAACGACGAGGGTCTGTGCCCAATTGGTTGGGCGGCAGCCGATATTCAAGCTGCTGCGAACAACGACTTCCTTGCTGCCAACCCGGCCGCTGAAGAATTGTTCAAGCAGATCGTGCTTTCGGTCATGGATGTTTCGGTAGCGAACCTCGCGCAATCTGAAGGTGCCGCGCCACCAGATCTTGCAGTTGAGTGGATCGCAAATAACCGTGACAAAGTTGATGTCTGGCTCGATGCTGCTCGTGCAGCCGCTGGCTGATATCTAGAACACACCCACTCCCTTCGGGGATGGGACACATCGCAAGAGGGCGGGGCTCAAGCTCCGCCCTCTTCGCGTTTTGAAGACCGAATTTCCAGTGAAGGGCTGCTCTGCCTGCGAAAGTTTCGGGTGTAGGGTCGCGTCGTTCGGGAGGGAGAGCGTGAAGCAACACGGCATCAGCCATAAACCCCCTGACACCCTGCTCAGCCATGTCTAGACGCGGCGCGCGCTCCACCCGCTCAAAGACTCGCGACCCGGTACAGGAACAACCGGAATGGGAACAACCGCGGATGTTGTTCGAACCGCTGAAAGCTGTTTCCGAAGACCAATTGGAGGCAATCCACCTGGCATCTCTGGAGGTGTTGGCAACCACTGGAATCGATTTTCTGGACGAACAGGCCAGAAGACATCTTGCAGAAGCAGGCGCAGAGGTATCGGGAAACCGCGTCCGATTCGATTCCGAGCTCGTTGAGAGCCTGGTGAAACACGCCCCAACGGAGTTCTTACTGCACGGCCGCGATCCACATCGCGACCTGATGTTCGGTGGCGATCATCTGATTTTCACTTCGGTTGCAAGTCCCCCTTTCGTTACAGGCCTCGGCAAAGGTCGACGGGACGGTAATCGTGAGGACTATCGGAACCTCATAAAAATGGGTCAAGTCTTGAACTCGGTTCACACGGTTGCTGGTTACCCCGTTGAGCCCATGGACCTCCATCCGTCAATCCGCCACCTCGAAGCCAGCTACGACATGTTGACCTTGTCGGACAAGGTGCCCTTCGTCTACAGCTTGGGACGGCAAAGAAACCGTGACGTCATTGAAATGGTTCGTATCGCACGTGGAATCGATGAAGAAGGCATCAACCAACAGCCTTCCCTCTACTCCGTCATTAATGCCAGCACTCCCCTGCGCTACGACGCTCCCATGCTCCAAGGCATTCAGGAGATGTCCGCTCGCAACCAACTCATTGTGATCACCCCATTTACCTTGGCCGGCGCCATGGCCCCCGTGACAATCGCAGGGGCGCTCGTACTTCAAAATGCTGAGGCACTGGCAGGGGTCGCCTACACCCAGGTTGTTCGTAAAGGAGCGCCGGTCGCCTATGGAGGGTTCACATCGAACGTCGATATGCGCTCTGGAAGCCCAGCGTTTGGAACACCTGAGTATTGGAAAGCTTGTTTGATTGGCGGTCAATTAGCCCGCCGCTATGGACTTCCCTACAGATCCTCAAACGTCAACGCATCCAATAGCGTCGACGCTCAATCGGCCTATGAAAGCATGATTGCTATCTGGGGTGCGGTCATGGGAGGGGTCAACTTGCTCCTCCACGGAACAGGCTGGCTTGAAGGCGGCTTGCTAACGTCCTACGAGAAATTCGTTATCGACGCCGATATTTTGAACATGGTCACTGAAATGTTGCGCCCAATTACCATCGATGATGCCACCTTGGCGGTGGAGGCCATCGCCGAAGTAGGGCCGGCCGGGCATTTCTTTGGGTCTCCCCACACCCAAGAACGTTATGAATCAGAACATTTTCAACCCATGGTTTCGAGTTGGAGTAACTATGAGACATGGGAGGAAGCCGGACGTTTGGAAGCGCATCACCGTGCCGAATATCTAGCGGACAAAATTATTGCTGCCCATACTGAGCCTCCATTGGACCCCGATCGTCGCCTTCAACTTGACGAATTTCTGGCTCAACGCGTGGCAGAAGGCGGCGTCCCCACCGATTACTGAAGAAAGCAATGTGTTGTGACTGATCTACCCGGTGAAGCCCAAGTTGTAGTCATTGGAGGCGGAGTTATTGGTGCAAGTGTCCTCTATCACCTGACTCAAGCCGGTTGGACCGATGTCGTGCTTCTTGAACGAACTGAACTAACCGCAGGCTCCACGTGGCACTCCGCTGGTGGAATGCACACCCTAAACGGTGACCCTAACGTCGCCAAACTCCAGCAGTACACAATCGAGCTCTACAAAGAGATCGAGGAATTATCTGGTCAAGACTGCGGAGTCACCGTCACAGGAGGAATAATGCTCGCCGACAACGAGCAACGCATGGACTGGCTCCGCAGCGCCCATGCCCGCGGCCGCTACCTGGGTATGGAGACTGAACTGCTATCGGTGACCGAAGCCAAGAGTCTGCTGCCGATTTTCGACGAGCAGTATTTCGTCGGCGCCATGTATGACGCCCATGAAGGACACGTCGATCCGTCAGGTGTGACTCACGCGTTCGCGAAGGCAGCACGACAGAACGGTGCAGAAGTTTTTCGGGACACCTGGGTCCGCGACTTGGAGCCGACATCTGATGGTGGTTGGTTGGTTCACACTATTAGAACAAGCAGCGGGGAAGAACTCGACACAATTCGTTCCGCACATGTTGTTAACGCCGGTGGGCTGTGGGCCCGCGAAGTCGGACGAATGGTAGGTCTCAACTTGCCTGTGCTCGCGATGGAGCACACGTACATTCTGACCGAAGACCTTCCAGAGGTGGCTGACTACAACGCAAGAACCGGTCACCAATTTCTACATAGCATCGATTTTGGTGGCGAAATCTATATGCGTCAGGAAGGCGGCGGCCTACTTCTCGGAACCTACGAACATAACGGTAGGCCTTGGTCTCCAACAGAAACTCCTTGGGAGTTTGGTATGGAGTTGCTTGCCCCCGATCTTGAACACATCGCGCAGAACCTTGACGTGGGTTTCGCCCATTTCCCCATCTTCGCGGAGGCCGGTTTGAAGCAGGTCATTAATGGCCCATTCACTTTCTCCCCCGACGGCAATCCTTTACTTGGGCCAGTCAGAGGTTTGCCTGGCTACTGGTGTGCTTGTGCCGTCATGGCCGGATTGTCTCAATCAGGCGGAGTCGGCCTCGCTTTGGCCAACTGGATGACCAACGGGAACCCAGGGTTCGACATATGGGGGATGGATGTCAGCAGGTACGGCGACTTCAGCACCACCGCCTACACCCAAGCCAAAGTTAGAGAGAACTACGCACGCCGGTTCCGGATCACCTACCCAAATGAATTCCTACCGGTTGGTCGTCCACTGCAAACAAGCCCGGTACACGATCGCTTGGTTGACCTCAACGCCGTGTGGGGTGAGTCCTATGGGTTGGAAGTAGCCCAGTGGTTCCAGGAGCCTGGTAAGGCACCCACCGAAGACCTCACCTGGTATCGATCAAACGCCTGGAAGTCGACCGCTCGGGAGAGTCACGCTGTTCGGAATTCGGTCGGTATTACCGATACAACCGCCTTTTCGAAGTTCCATTTCACCGGTCCCGGTGCACGTGATTTTCTTTCAAACCTACTGGCCGGACGAATACCAGCACCGGGCCACTTGACGTTGACCCCGATGTTGAATAAGGACGGACACCTGATTGGAGATTTGACGGTGGGCTGCATACCGCCATCTCCGGGCCAGGCCGAAGGGCCCTTTGGGACCATCGTCGGCGGAAGTACCAGTAACACCGCCGTGCATGAATCCTTTTACCTCTTTGGCTCTGGTATCGCCGAGCGGTACTACGAACGACACTTCGATCAAACCCTGACTGCCTGGACGGGTGAACCCTGTTCGTACAGCACCCGGGGCTACGAGCTCTCCGGGTTGTCGATCGCAGGTCCCAAGAGCCGCGAACTGCTCCAAAGGTGCGTCGGAACCGATGTGTCGAATGAAGCTTTCCCCTTCATGAATTTTCGATCCTTCGAAGTGGGTCTTGCCCCAGCCCTGATCGGCCGGCTGACATTCACAGGGGATCTGGGTTACGAACTTTGGATGCCGGCAAGCTATCAGCGATATTTGTTCGACCTTCTGATCGACGCGGGAAAGGACCTGGGGATCACGCCGTTTGGTAGCTCAGCGTTGAACAGTCTGAGGCTCGAGAAAAGCTTTGGCTCCTGGGGCCGGGAATACCGGCCGATCTATGACCCATTTGAAGCCGGCCTTGACCGTTTCATCGTCGACAATCGGAGCTTCATCGGCGCGGAAGCGCTCGCAGCCAAACATCCAGACGCTGCCAAGAAGACACTACGGACATGGACTGTCGATGTAGCCGACGACAACCAAGCTGCCGATGTTCTAGGTGACGAACCCATCTGGCTCGGAGAGACAGTTGTTGGCTGGGTTACCTCCGGGGGCTACGCCCACAATTCGGCTTCCTCAGTCGCCATGGGGTATGTCCCTGCCGACTTGGCCGACAGCACAGAACCATGGCAGATCGAAATTCTGGGAATCAGGCGTTCAGCCACTCTCCTCTCAGAGCCACTCCTGGATCCCCTTGGGGAAAGGATGCGCGGGTGAAATGACCGACAAAATCCGCACCAGCCTCAGTCAAGCCTTACAAAGGCATGGCTCCTCAACCGCTATACATCGAGTCGGTGACCAAACAGATGAGTTTATTCGCGCCGCGAATGCAGGGCACCACATCAATCTTGGGCCCGGGGAACCCTGTCTGCGCGAGTGGGCAGCAGCGGGTTTGAACCTTCCCGAGTTACCGGCCATGCGTCAATACAGGCTCGAACGAGTGGTCGCGCAACTGCAGCGATTCGACTATGGCGGGATTCTCTTATTCGACCCTCTGAATGTTCGATATGCAACAGATAGCACCAACATGCAGTTGTGGGTCATGCACAATGGCGCACGCTACGCATATGTGTCCGCGGATGGTTACGTCATCGTCTGGGACTACACAAACACAGAATTTCTCAACGGCCACTCTCACGTGGTGGATGAGGTGAGGCCCGCGGTCGGGGTCAGCTATTTCTTGAACGGCCCGCGTTATCAGGAGATTGCGGAACGTTGGGTTGAAGAGATCTATTCGGTCGCCCTTGAACACCAATCAGGCAACACACGTTTAGCAGTCGATGTTTTACATGGGCCTGGTCACCATCTACTTGCCGACAAGGGGATAACGGTCGGTTTCGGTTACGAGGTAATGGAGGAGGCTCGGAAGATCAAAGGCGAGGATGAAATCAAGGCCATGCGTTGCGCTGTCCACGCGTGTGAAACAACTATGGCAGAACTTCGCCTCTCAGCTGTCCCCGGTATGACTGAACGGGAGGTGTGGGCTTTCTTGCATGGTGGAAATATTCGTCGCGCGGGCGAGTGGATTGAAACACAGTTGCTGGCATCGGGGCCGAGAACAAACCCTTGGATGCAAGAGGCAAGCAGCAGAGAGATTCAGGCCGGAGATCTCCTGGCTTACGACACAGACCTCGTAGGGGCCTATGGGATGATGTGCGACATCTCCCGAACGTTCGTGGTCGGGAACGATCAGCCGACCGTGCAACAGTCCGATTTGCACAGCATCGCATTAGAAGTGATAGCGACGAATTCCGAACTGCTGACGCCGGGGCGTTCGTTCCGCGAACTTACCTTTGAGTCGCTGGTCCCTGATATAGATCAGTTTCGTCACTACTCATGCCTATTTCACGGGGTCGGCCAATGTGATGAATACCCCAACATTGCTCTACCAGCAGCATGGGAAGAGTTTGGGTACGACGGGGTGATCGAACCAGGGATGGTCTTCACAGTTGAGTCATTTGTGGCGCGCCGCGACGGAGGTGAAGGCGTCAAACTTGAGATTCAGGCTCTGATTACCGAAAACGGTGCGGAACGAATCGATTTCTCGCCGCTTGACCTCACCCTCTAACCCTCTATGACATGTTCGACGAAGGCCTCGAGTGTTGCGCGCGCCTCACGAGAGGAAAGATTTCCAAACGCGGGGGAAATCGTGACGTGTTCCAGCATCGACTCTTCCTCCATTTGAATGAAGTACTCCTTGACTTGTTGAGGGTTGCCCACGATCAGAGACTCCGTCGCTAATGCCATTTCCACGTCCCCCAGAAAGCTCGGCACGATAGTCGGCGGCCAGAGGTCGTACTTTCTGAACAACTTGGTCAGGTTGGCATCAAAATGGCGCCATGCCCTTTCGGCTATTCGGAGTGCTTCTTCGTGCGTTGTGGCGATCACTACCCTTCGTAATGTCGAGATAATCGGGAGGTAACCGCCCGCCACTTCGCTGGTCTGTTCTGTGCGAAACGCTTCGACTCGTTCAGGAAGCAACGCTGTGGGTCCGGGAATAATGGTACTAACACCCATCTGAGCGGCAGTCGAAGGGTTTCCGGGTCGCCATAACGGAGGATGCGGTTCCTGAAATGGACCAATTTCTAGGGGATGATCACTAGTCGACCAGTACGAGCCCTCAAAATTAAACAAGCAACCCAAACCTTCAACCGTCGCAAGCCTCATGGCTGACAAGACAAAATTCAAAACTTCGTTTGTTCGATCCAGGGCCTCATCGCCGGGTACTCCCCAAAGGATCTGTTCAGGTGGGCTGACCCCTTTGCCGAACCCAATATCAAGACGGCCTTCACTGAGATGATCGAGCATGCAAAGTTCCTCATACAAACGCATCGGATCGTAAAACGGGAAGAGATGAACTAGAGAGGAAATTCGAATCCGTTGCGTTGCTTGAATCACCGCACTGAGAAAGACGTTGATACTTGGCGCTATGTCTAATGGCACGCTGTGATGTTCGGATTTGAACCAATGAGTGAATCCGCCTTCATCGGCGATGCGTGCCAATTCCAAGTGATCGCGGTATTGGGACGAGATTTGAGTCGCTCCATCGTTCTCTAGTTGATCGAAAATTCCGAAATTTAACGATGAAGTCATTCGAGGAGTTCCGGAAGGACCTGAGGCTGGGCTGAGGCGGTGACACGGGCAAGACCGCCGTCGACGACTAACGTTTCCCCGGTTACATAGCGAGATGCCTCGCTGGCAAAGAACACGACGACGTCGGCTATGTCATCGCCATATCCCCAGCGTTTCAAAGCGATTTGTCCTTCCATGTCTTCTATAAGTCCCGGGATGGTATTTCGACTTTCTTCCCATATTGCGGTGGCGATTAGTCCAGGAGCAATTGAATTCACTCTGATGCCGTCTGGTCCCCAGTCTGAAGCCAGCGCTCGGGTCATGGCGTCAACCGCTCCTTTCGTGCCGGCGTACGCGACCCTTGCACCGGGTCCGCGGACTCCCGCTACCGAACTCACGTTGATTATCGAACCCCCTCCACGTTTCTTCATCGATGGCGCCAACCCGATTGACAAGGTAAGGAGCGATCGGACGTTGATGGCAAAAACCAGGTCGATCTCTTCCTCTGTCAATTGCTCTGGCATGCGTCGCATTGGAATCCCTGCGTTGTTGACGAGCACATCGACCCCTCCGACCTGATCCACGATGACCCCCGCTAGATCAGTTCCGGCGCCCGGTTCCGAGAGATCGCATGGGATTACCAGAGGGGTATTGGTCAGATCGGCTGCGACCCGTTCCAAATCCGAAACGGTGCGACCAGTCAGCACCACTTGGGCTCCGCAGTCATCAAGCGCTCGAGCGCTTGCCTCTCCGATACCACGACTCGCGCCGGTAACCGCGGCGATTTTGCCTGACAGATTTAACATTCCGGCTCCGTTCTCTTTATTTGGCTCGATGTCTCAGGGCCTGTGTCCCT
>JASMKJ010000072.1 GCA_030749275.1 Acidimicrobiales bacterium | reverse complement strand
TGAGTTCATTCTTGGCCGCTCACCCCGCAATAAAGAAAGTAGCGGCGTACTTATTACTGATTGAGAAGCGCGTTTTCACCTGTTTCTAATCAGAGGCGTTTGGAACGCTTTCGCGCTCTTGCTTCGACATAGGAGGGGGATCGAGAATCCAACTGAAAGTCAATAACACAGCCATGGTTAGAGCACCTATGAGAAATGCGGGGCCAGCTCCAAGCCATGAGTAAAGAGGAGCGGCGGACAAAGCCCCAATCATTGATGCCGCGGAACCCATTGCCTCGCCCAACCCTTGAGCAGCAGCGGTATCGTCTACCGGCGCAGCGTCGGAGACCGCTGCTTGTGAACCTGGTGACTGGATTGCTTCCATAATTCCGTGAGGCATAGCGGCAACGAATAGAACTGGTACCGCTGTGATCCAACCGTAGGAAGCCATCAACGGCACAGTCGCGAACGCTGAAAGAAGTGACGTGGCTCGAGGGCTGTATCGGTCCGAAAGTGAACCGGCCCATCGCGCAATTATCAACATCGGTAAAGCGAAACCTGTTAACGAGAGAGAGATCACCATGGTAGATGCACCCAAATTGTCCATGTGAGGGGCCCACAATGGTTCAAACACGCCGATCGAATACCTAAAGGAAACAACAACTAAGAGAGCGGCGACCATTTCACGGACCCGAATTAGGCGCCGCAACACCCGTTTATCATTGTTAAGGGAATTCTCAGCAGCTGGGATCTCGAGTTGACGAACCGACAAGTATGTCGCCGCGGTCAAAGCGCCGAAAAGCACAAATGGTGTTTTGACGTTAAAAGCGACTGTTAGAGCACCTGCAAGAGGTGGTCCGAAGACGAATCCCGCCAAGTAAGCGCCGTAGAAAGCCCCCAATTGTCGACCTTGGTCATCACCTGAATTCACGATTATGTAACGGCGACTAGCAGGGACTATCACCCCGATGCCGGCTCCAAGAATCAGGCGAGCGAGCACAAATTGCCAAAGTTGATCGGCGAGACCAAACCAAAGGAGTCCAAGGGCAGACGCTGTGACTCCGAGCCGCATCAACAAGCCTCCGTACCCTCTATCGGCATACCTGGACAGCCATAACTGGGTAACGAGTGCACCGACGAAGGCTGACCCCGCGATCCAACCGAGGTCGCGTTCCGCGATGCCGTATTCGTTGTGGATTTCAGCGAGGAGTGCGAAAACTGAAGAGACTCCAGCCATAGTTGTTCCGGCAACGAGGTACAGACTTCGCATGATTCGGATTTCAGGTGTAGTACCCGGCTGGAGGCCCGAAAGCTCCGCTGAGGTCTGGGGGTCCTTGGTATAACCACGTCAGTGTGCGGCTCGCGAATCTCCAATTACCGTCAACTCGACGATAGGTGTCGTCGTAATAACCGATGTAGTAGAGGGTTTTGTTTGATTTTGTTCTAGCGAACTCAGTGAAATACCAGCGGCCCTCACCGCTATCGTCGGCAGTGGTAGCGGTGCCGTTAAGCGCTAGTTGTATTACTGATTCAAATAGGTCCATGGCAGTTGCCATTGCTACCCGAATTTCGTCTCGACCTTGAACTGGTCCCCGGCCGATATTCCATACGCCGTCTTCGGTCCAAAGGTCAAGCCAAGCTTCTTGATCGTTGTTGCAAACTCGATCGCAATAGTTGTGAACGAGATTGTTGATGTCGTCGCGACTGTTCATGAGTGAGAAGCTACCGGTGAGATTCGAGGTACTGTTCGAGGGTTTCGTGGAAGTGGCGGATTCGACTTTCTTGGTAGGCAGCCAATGTGACCTTTCCTCGCTTGTTTGCCCGCAGGCCTCTTTGAATTCGGATCAAGTTGTCTGTGTCTTGGTCTACGACCATTCCTGCTCCTCCGAGTGCTGCTGCGTCACTCCAAGCATCGTCGAGACCTAGCTTCACGACGGGCGAAGGAGGTGGAGGAGAGCCCTCGTCCGGGTGTGCGAACAGCAACATTATTTCCATTATCGAAGTCTGAGGATCGTTGCCATTTGGCCGGAACCGGTAACAGATCGGTACACCTTGTCCCCCCCATGGAACGAAGTTTGGGAAAAGAAAGTACTCGATGGCGTCCAAGGCTTCTGAAGTCGAAAGATCTGACATGTCAGCGCGAGCCGATGACCCCAATTTTTCCCTGGCTCGGGTGGCGAGAAGGTCCCGTACTCGCTCACCGTTCTGCGCGACGATGGGTTCCCCTCCGTGAAAAGGAACGTCACGTTGCATTTTTCTGATCGTCTCCTCAGCAGGAACATCTCCCAAATTGGGGCTCGGTGTTCCTTCCAAGGTGATCATCCTGTTCACGTGACGCGAGTCTGGAAAAATGTCGTACTGAGTGTTCGCGTCAGCGACGTAAGCAGCTGTTTGAGGGTGGGTAACACCTATGTGGAAGCTTTCAATAAAGGCCTCTAACGCCAGCTTCCAGTTACATGGCATAACTTTTTCTACGTGAGCTGCCTTCCAACGCTGGTCCAAGGGAAAATCTTGGAATTCTTCGTCAAGGACCTCGATGTAGCTGTCGAACGGTTCGCATTCATCGTCGAAATTGACGAACACAAACCCTCCCCAGAATGCAATCTGAGCTGTGGGGAGGCAGAAATCTTCGGGCACTAGATCCGGAAAGTCCCAACTGTTGGGAATGAGAATTAGCTCGCCGCGTAGGTCCCAAGTGAAACCGTGGAAAGGGCATCTGAATCGTTGAACGTTCCCGCCTTCGGTGCGCAGTTGGGTCCCCCTATGGAGACATGAATTTATGTACGCGGTTATCTCGTGAAGTTCCTCACCAGTTCTGACGACGATCACCGATTCGTTAGCTATCTCGTACACGACGTGGTCACCGACTTCTGGGAGTTCCTCCACACGGCAGGCCATTTGCCATACTTTTCGCCAGACGTGTTCGACCTCTCGATCGTGCCACTCTTGGCTCAGGTAACGATCCACAGAGATGTCGCGATTATCTGAAAAAGTTGGTGGGTACTCGCGAAGAAGTACCTCTGGTGGGGAGATAGCGTCCTCTCGTAAAACGTCTTGAACGGTTGGCCCTGGTGATCGGCCTCCCTGGTTCCCCGCCATAGCTTCAATCTATCTTTTGGTCACGACGAATGAGACGTTAATCAGGGTCTCCGCATGTTCAACGAAGTTGCCCGATCCAAGGAGTCATCAGCTAGCGGACCTCCATAAATTTCGGCCTCAAACCAGTCAACGAAGGCAGGATCTTTTGATGGTTTCAATAACGACCAGGCGGCTTTCGCTCCTGGGCTCTGCATTAGACCTAATTTGAGCAAATTGACCCGCATGTCCAGTTGTTCTTGAGTTGCGAGACCATTCTCTCGTTGTTCATACGTGTCGAACAGGTCAACCAACATTGTGTTTGTCCAGAGCGTAACTCGCCAATGGTCTTCGGCCGTTAGCTCGACTGAAGAGAAATCTTTGGCGAGAAAGGCAACGAACTCTTCGTTCTGCGTCGACGTTAAATAACGTTCATAGAGTCGATCCGTGAGCGTATGGCTGAACTGCGCTCTAGTGAGTTTCACGTTCAGTTGTGCTTCTCTTGCCAAATAGATCAATGAGAGTGGTAGAAGCCCTCCTTCGATGATTTGGGCGATTGTGCCTAAGTCGTCTAACACGGTTATCTCCTTTGCTGAGACCTAAATGTCTGGCGATAAGCGACGGCCATGCACGAGTAATTGACGGTCACTTAGCTGTGTGTTTTTAGCTACGGCTACATTCAACTCGGATCTTCCAGTAGTTTCAGGCGCAGCGAACCTCATCCTAGGAGAGGGTAAAGGTCTGAGTGTTTGCGTCGATTTGGAAAGGACTCATGAAGATG
>JASMKJ010000071.1 GCA_030749275.1 Acidimicrobiales bacterium | reverse complement strand
CGACGGATTGAGAGAAATCGCCGACATCGCCGTTGTTGCGCCACGGTCTGCTTCACCGGGCCGAGATCTGCTGCAGGAGGGTACTGAAGAAATAAGCCTCTCGGTTCCTTCTTTGACATTCACGAACCCCATTTTTAGGCTTGCCGCAGGGTCGGAAGGCGATAGGTGGGACGGTCGCATAGCCGAACCCCATCTGAGAATCGGCGATGTCACCTATGACTGGAGCTTCTCGGCCGACCTTGAAGCTCCTGACATATTTTCGGCCGAAGGCGACGTGGCGTTGCGGTTGTTTCAGTTACCTACCAGGGGTGTCACTGGACCAAAGTGGACAGGAGAGCATCAGCGTTGGATAGACCGACCCGAACAATGGAACGCTATTCACTTTCATCACGACGACCTTTACGACGCTGGATGGCAGCCAAATCATGGAATCAAGATTCCGGAGGAAATGCCAAGCGGCATCTATTGTTTCCGCTTCCAATCAGACCTTGGTACCGATCGGATCCCGTTTTTTGTGAGGCCGGCAGTCCACTCGCCTGATACCGGAGTCGCCCTCTTGATGCCCACGGCAACCTATATGGCATATGCCAATCACAGAATGTTGATCGAAGGCGCTGATTTCGTAGGTGCCAGAACGAACCTGCGCCCAGAACATCAATATCTCGTTGACCACAAAGAAGTCGGCTTGAGCCATTACGAAAAGCACCCCGATGGCAGTGGTGTGATGTTTAGTTCCCGCCGCAGACCGGTGCTTCAGGTTCGGCCGGGAGCAGATGGATGGAATTTCACTCCCGACACCGACATCAACGCTTTCCTGGTCCATGCTGATGTGGGGCATGACATAGTAACCGACGAAGACGTTGACGCTGAGGGTTACGAAGCTCTCGCTCCCTATCGGGTGATCATCACCGGCAGCCATCCGGAATACTGGTCAACAGCGATGCTGGACGCGCTCGATGCATGGCAGCGCAACGGCGGCCGCCTTATGTATCTGGGGGGCAACGGCTTCTACTGGAGAGTCGCCTTCAGCGATCAGTGGCCCGGTGCAATCGAGTTGAGACGTGCAGAGGACGGCGTGAGGAACTGGCAGACAGGAGACGGTGAGAACTATCACGCTTGGGGCGGCGAATACGGTGGTCTGTGGAGACGAAACGGGCGGGCACCGAACCAATTGGTCGGCGTGGGGTTTGCAGCCCAAGGGTTTGAGAAGGCGACATATTACGAACGGCACCCGATGGCGAAAGATTCTCGAGCGTCGTGGATTCTTGATGGAGTTGAGGACGAATTCATCGGAACATCGGGACTCGGTGGCGGAGCAGCAGGTCAAGAAGTTGACCGTTATGACGAACGTCTTGGTTCTCCGGGCCATGCAGTGGTGTTGGCGTCAGCGACTGAGTTCGGACCCGACATGCTGAGAACCAAAGAGGAATTTGAGGGCACAGTGGCGTTTCCAAGCCCAGATCCGTTGGTACGTGCGGACATTGTGTTTTATGAAACGCCGGGTGGCGGTGCTGTCTTTAGTGTCGGGTCAATATCGTGGTTTGGTGCCTTGGCGCGCGATGCTTACGACAACGATGTGGCGCGCATCACCACCAATGTGTTGGAACGCTTTCTGGATCCGGCACCTTTTGAGCTTCCAGAAATTGAAACCTAAGGGCGTTTAATCGAAGCCAGCAGGTCGGCTATGCGGTTGTCAGGCGGGTAATAGCCGTCCGGCAGGTCGGTGGCCTCATGGGAGGTCTCAGATTGGTGCTCTGACGACGTCGCTGCGGGCGCGGCTCCTTCCACGGTGGGCGTGGACACTGGATCTGCGGGTGGAGGTACTTCCTCGGCGTCTACGTCAATTCCGGCGGCTTTGCGAGCCTCTTTTGATTTCGCAGTTAGTGCAGCGAGGCGTGGATCGTCGGTCGCCGATGCTGCATCTGATCCTGACTCAGACGTGGACTTCTCAGCGGGCGGTGGCGCCTGGGTCACTTCGGTCGATGGTTCTGCGGGCCTAGCCTCGTCAGCGGTCTCCAGGGCCGTAGGGGCAGCTGCGACGGGAACCGCAGCAGCTACCGTCGAAGTAGCTGGGCTGTCTGTGGTGGCCGTTGGAGCCGTTTTGATGAACTCCCAGGCCGCAGGGGATACAAGCCTTGCCTCGGCAACTGAGAGGACATCGACTCCATTGTCGAACCGCACTCTGTAGCGGATTGTCTTCACCCCAATGGAGCGGCCTACCTTGCCGGCAGTTCCTGCTGAAACACCGGGGAGGTCATCGATAAGGACAACACGCGCCCCTTTTTTCAGGGTCGAACTCTCAGGTGCCATGGTGCAGAGCGTAGACCCTTTGTGAGTGGGAATCGAACTCATCCGGCTGTATTTCCGGCGATCTGAAATGCGGATTCGTTGACACGATTTCTTTGTTCGATCGGGTGGTTGGGCAAGATCAAACGGTTCGCGAAATGATGGGCTCTATGCTTCCGGAGAGAGGACATGGAGGTCTATGTATGTCAACAGCGTTGGTGGTAGGCGGCACTGGTCCGACGGGTCCTCATGTAGTGAACGGTCTCCTTGCCCGGGGCTACCAAGTAACGATTCTCCACACTGGGGCCCATGAGTCGGCGGAGATTCCCGCCGTTGTTGAGCACATCCATACCGATCCCTTTGATGCGGGCAAAACATCTAAAGCTCTGGGCTCGCGTTCGTTCGATCTTGTCGTTGTTATGTATGGGCGGTTAAGAGAATTGGCGGCTCTTTGTGAGGGGCGCGCCGATCGCTTCATCAGCGTTGGTGGTGTACCGGCGTACACAGGTTGGGGTGACGCCGATGCGTTGTGGCCATCGGGTATGCGTGTCCCCACCCGGGAATGGTCTCGCCTAGTTGTTAATGAGGGTGCCGATTTTGCTGTGAATCGCAAAGTCGCCAATATCGCTCGTAGCGAAGTGGCCGTGTTCGACCATCATCCCACAGCTTCTCATTTGAGGTACCCCTGGATCTACGGACCTGGGCAAGTTGCGAGTTTGGAGTGGTCGATTGTTCGACGCATTCTCGACGGAAGAAAATATCTGATTCTCCCCGATGGGGGCATGAGCTTGCAGTCGCGTGCGTACGCGGTCAACGCTGCCCATTTGTTGTTGACAATTGCCGACAATCCAGAGATTTCGGCTGGGGAGGTGTACAACGCTTCGGACGAATGGACACCAACATTGCTCCAATGGGCAGAAATAATCGCAGATGCTTTGGACCATGAGTTCGAGATTGTCAGCATGCCTTGGGAATATGCGACTCTTGCCCAACGTTTGACGGTGCGGGGCACGCCTCATCACCGGGTTACTTCCAGCGAAAAAGCCATCTTCGAGTTGGGTTACCGAGATGTCGTTGATCCAATTGAAGGGCTAGCTGTTACAGCTCGGCATCTGTTTGAAAACCCGTTAGAACCGGGTGGGTCCGCGGAGCGGTCGCTCTCAGATCTTTTCGATTACGAGGGGGAAGACCGCCTAATCGATGTGTGGAAAGCTGCCATGAGCGATGTCTCGCGCGTCTCGCTCGAAGTCGACTCCGGGCTTACCGACAGGTATTCGGCTGCCTTTGATGACAGCAACCGCACCGAATGGACGACGATCAAGAAGTAGCTGGTTCACATCATTGGTGATCTCGACTCAAGATTCCACGGCCGCGTAGTGCACCAAATCCGCGAGCCAATGATCGAGGACTGACTTAGCGCCATCGGGTAGCTCGCCGTCCTGGAGTTCTGAGACACCACCAACACCCAGGGTGGTCGGGAAGGCGTGATGGCTAAGCGCCTGACAGACAGTCAACAGTTGTTCACGGACGTTTTCCCCGCCCGCCGAACTAGGAGTGATGCTCACTATCCCGACAGAACGTTCGAGCAGGCACCCAGCGCCGAAAGGACGCGACAACCAATCGATTGCGTTCTTCAAAGCTCCTGGAATGCCGTAGTTGTATTCTGGGCTAAAGATCACAACCAACTCACTTCCCAAGACGGCATTCTTGAGGTCTGTTACAGGGCCCGGGTCGCCGACGTCCTCAATGTCTTGGTTGTAAAGCGGCACTAGCCCAAGGTCGGGGATCTTTATCGTCGCCGTTTGGTTCAGTATCCGCGCTGCGTGTGTCGCCGCGGCTTTGTTGAGAGACGACGAACGCAGGCTCCCAACAAGAAAGGTGGAGGTCAGGAGGCTAGCCATGCGTGGAGATACCGCCGTCGACGGGCAGGGTTATCCCTGTGAGCCACGACCCTGCTCGACTGGCAAGGAAGATGGTGGCTGCAACGATGTCTTCCGGAGTGCCGATGCGTCCGAGAGGTGTCGTTGCGATGACGCCCGCTCGTCTGTCGGGATCGTCAAGCACGTAACTCATCATCTTTGATTCAAACGGCCCAGGTGCGATGGTGTTGACGTTGATGTGTTCCTTGACGAGGTGATGAGCTAAATGCCGGGTCAACATGTGCACGCCGGCTTTGGAGGCCGAATAGGAATAGTTGTCGCCGAATGGGACCCGAAGGCCATCAATGGAACCGATCATGATTACGCGAGCAGGGGCCTCAAACGAAGCAGCGGCTCTGAGTTCGGGAAGTAACGCCTGGGTCAACATAAATGGTGCTTTAACGTTGACGTTGAGCACCTTGTCAAACCCACTCGACGGGAATTCGCCGATCGGTGCACCCCATGCGGCTCCGGCGTTGTTCACCAGGAGGTCAAGGTGGCTCTCTTCGGAGCGAAAATGGTCAACAAATTCGGCCAACCTCTCGTCGTCGCTCAGATCCGCAGGTATAGCAGTGCACGGTCCGTGGGCACTGAGATCTGCGGCGGCTTGAACACAATCGTCGGCTTTCCTGGAAGTGATGTAGACCTTCACCCCATTTCGAAGCAGACCTTCGCTGATCATGTAGCCGATGCCTCGACTACCGCCGGTCACGATTGCTGTCTTGCCCTCAACGTCGAATAAGTCCTTGATCTTCATAGCTAGGACCGTAGTCAAACTTCGCGGCGGCGGCTCATTCACGTCAGCTTTAAGGCGGGCGGTAACCTAGCTTTGATCTTTTGGGCTTTGGACCAGGACCTCTGTGGCCTTGACAGAGACCCAAAGCCTCAGCCCTTTGCGAAGCTCGAGGTCCGTTGCGGCCGAGAGCGTTATGTCGGCGTAGATCGTCAGTGGTCCTGAGAGGGTGACTCTGGCGAGTTCACCTACCGATTCGATGTTTTCTATTTCGCAGAGCCAATTATTTCGGGGGCTGCCTACTGGTGCTTCCAGAAATAGCGCCACTGAGCTTGGGTTGATAGCGATGGTCACTTCGCCACTCAACTCCGATTCAGCTGTAGCGATTTGAGTTCCGTCTGAAAGCTGCACCGACGAACCGCTGCCAACGCCGGCGAAGAAGTTCCAGCCAATCAGGTTGGCGATCCATGGTGTGGCGGGGCGCGCACGGATCTCCTCCATCGATGCGCACTGGGATATTGATCCGCCCTCCAACACCATGACCCTGTCGGCAAGTGCGAACGCATCAGCGGGATCATGGGTAACAATCAGCGCCCCGGACGCCCGATCATTTAGTGCGGACTTTATGAGCCGACGGGCTTGGCTCCTCCCGCTCGGATCCAACGACGCTAGGGGCTCATCGAGAAATACCATCTTCGGCGATGAAAGTAGGGTTCTCGCCAACGCGACTCTTTGCTGCTGGCCAGCGGATAACGTCGTGGCGTTGTTTCTCAACAAGGGTGACAGTTCGAGCAATTCAACTAACGGCGATGTCTTTATCGCCGCGTCTGTTCCAAACGCAAGATTTTGCTCCACTGTCATGTGGGGAAATAGCAGACAGTCGTCAAAAACCATTCCGAAGTCCCTGCGGTGCGGTGGGACGTATTGATCTTGGCCTGGGGCTTC
>JASMKJ010000070.1 GCA_030749275.1 Acidimicrobiales bacterium | reverse complement strand
TGCTTGGTTGGGAAGTATCGTTCGTAGATCGGTTCGTATCGCGCGTAGTGATCGTGGTCCGTCAAATAGATTCGGGTTAGGACGACGTCACTGAGGGAGGCGCCAGCGCGATTGAGAGCACCCTCCAGATTACTTAGAGCCTGTTCGGCTTGCGCTTCTAGGCCTTCCACGAGTTCCCCGGTATGTCGATTCCACCCGAGCTGACCGGTCACCCAGAGTGTGTCTCCGACTCTCACCACGTCACTCCATCGGCTTTCGGACCCGATGGCGCGAAATAGGTCCTCGTCGACGGGAGTATGAACTCTTTCCTTCATAACACCACGTCCCGTCTATTGGCCTGCAGATGCTCTGGAGAGGCCAACGGTTTCGGCCCCGGGCGATGCCTAAGCGAATAGCGACTCCTCATCATGACATCTCAAATCTATCGGGACTGTAGTTTTCATGCTTTTCGGCTGTTGGCCAGCTGTCGACCATAGGGTAGTTTGGCCGATGGACATTTAGGTTGCTATACGAACGCAGTACTCAGTTTGTTATACGAACACAGCTTGAGTGGGGTCGCAGGAGGGATTTATGTCGACTGATCAGGACGCGGGTCTTCCCAGAGAGGCACTGGGGGATCCAACTGGCATTCCAACTGAGGCCGACGAGTCCGACGCGGGGCTTAACAGAGCCGGGTCAAGGCTGGTTATGCCGGATTCAATGTTGCATGAGCATTATCGACTTATGTACACGATCCGCAGTTTCGAGCAAAGAGTGGAACGCTCCCACCAGGAAGGCTCTCTTTACGGTCCTTTCCACTCTTCTATGGGCCAAGAGGCAGTTTCAGTTGGCGTTTGCGGTGAGCTGCGACCGGACGATGTTATTGTGTCTACGCATCGAGGGCACGGCCATGTAATAGCCAAGGGTATTGACATAGATCGACTCTGTGCAGAGTTGTGGGGCAAAGCAACTGGCTATTGCGGTGGGAAGGGCGGCTCTATGCATGTCGCAAGTGTTGACCATGGCATCATTTGTCAGAACCCGATCATCGGTGGTAGCGAATTCCTTGCCGCGGGCGCCGCTCTTGCTTTTCAACAAGCCGGCAGCGAGCGTTTTGCGGTGGCGTTTTGCGGTGACGGCGCAGTTGGTCAAGGTGTCTTTCATGAAACCTTGAACTTTGCGGGGATGTGGAAGTTGCCGGTTGTGTTTGTAGTCGAGAACAATGGGTTTGCGCATTCTTTCCGGTCCGACCGGATGCCCGTTGGGGAAGACATCGCCGGCCTGGCGGCGGGGTATGGCATTCCGGGTGTATGTGTCGACGGTACCGATGTCCTAGCTGTGGCCGCGGCCACACAGGCAGCAGTCAAACGCGGTCGCGCAGGTCATGGTCCGTCATTGATTGAGGCGAGGTGCTACCGATGGAGAGGCCACAATCTCGGTGATGCCGATCATCTTTATCGAGAAAAAGACGAGGTCGAGCGAGAACGGAAAAACGATCCCCTCCTAAAGTTTCGCGAAGCTCAGACCGCTGTCCTAACCGATGAAGCAATTGGCCAAATCGAGCGCAGCGTCGATGATCAAATCGACAAGGCGATTGAGTTTGCTGAATCTTCGCCATTGCCGGATCGCGGTCGGGCTTTGGAGGACAGCTTCTAATGCGAGAAGTCGCCTTCGTTGAAGCGATTAGAGAAGTCCAATCTGAGGTACTTGAAGCTGATGATCGCGTATTTGTGCTTGGTCAGGAGATTGGTAGCTATGGGGGAGTGTTCCGGGCTACTCAAGGTCTAAGTGCCCAATTCGGGGAGCATCGGATTCGTGACACGCCGATTGCTGAGCAGTCAATGGTCGGTCTTGCTGTCGGTGCTGCAGCGATGGGAATGCGCCCGATCGTAGAAGTCATGTTCATGGACTTCATCGCATGCTGCA